>NZ_JAWQUO010000004.1:0-197314 GCF_033446605.1 Iodobacter sp. CM08
ACACCTTAGCGCCGATGATAGTGCAGATTACCTGTGTGAAAGTAGGTCATCGCCAGACACCTTATGTAGTAAACAGAACCCCCGTACTCGAAAGAGGCGGGGGTTTTGCTTTGCGCGCAAGAAATGCGGGTGGGCCGGAGCCAAGCGATTAAGCATCAGTGGTTCGCATGTCGGGTTACGCGATTATCGCTGAGCGAGGTAAACCTCGCACGCAGACTGCTAACCCAACCTACAAAAGCTATGTCATCAAGAGATATTTAGGCCCGCTTGTTTGGCTTTTTCCCAATCTATGGCTTGGTCTAGTGCGTCGCTCAGGCGGTCTATTTCTTGTTCTAATAGCTGCTGGTGATCGACAACTTCTGCAACTTGGTGGCCAGCCCAAGCCAGTAATGATTTTAATGCTTCGCTGGAATCAAATAAGCCGTGCAGATAGCAGCCAAGTACTTGCTCGGTGATGATGCCATCGTGTTCATTGGCGTATTTTATGAGCGGGGTGGCGTTTCCATCAAGGATTTGGGTTTCGCCGTGATGGATTTCGTAGCCTGTTACTTCTTCGCCATTAGCGCTTAAATGCCCTGATAAATTACGCAGCTGTTTGTCTTGCTCTAGCGATGTGGCAATGGGTAACCAGCCCAGCCCTTTAGAATCACCCGCCTTGCCTTCTAGCCCAAGTGGATCTGCGATGCTTTGGCCTAGCATTTGGTAGCCGCCGCAGATGCCGATGACTTTCCCGCCAAAGCGTAGATGCTTTTCGATTTGCTTATCCCAGCCTTGGGAGCGTAGCCATTCCAGATCGCCACGGGTGTTTTTGCTGCCGGGGATGATCAGTAGATCGGCGGCTGGCAAGGGCTGATTGGGCGTGGCGTAGCTGCAATCTACCCCTTGAATACGGCGCAGCGGATCGAAATCGGTGTGGTTGGAAATATGCGGCAGGGTGGCGATAACGATTTTAAAGTCGCCGCCATTACCCGCAGTGCGGGGCACGGCGTCTTCTGCTGCGATATCTAAGCCGTGCAGATAGGGTACGACGGCTAGCACCGGTTTGCCGGTGGTTTGCTCAAGCCAGTCTATACCGCCTTGTAATAATTTGATATCACCACGAAAGCGATTAATGATAAAGCCCGTGACCCTTGCTTGCTCGCTGACAGACAGGCAAGACAGGGTGCCGACAAAGTGAGCGAATACGCCACCCCGATCGATATCGGCAACCAGCCAGACAGGGCAGTCTGCTTCTTCAGCAAAGCCCATATTGGCGATATCACCCTCCCGCAGATTAATTTCGGCGGGGCTACCAGCCCCTTCGACGATCACCCATTCGTATTGATTTTGTAAGCGCCCCCATGATTCAAATACGGCTTTTTTTGCCGTTTGCTTATAGGCGTGATAATCCACTGCATCCAGATTGCCTATGCTTTTGCCTTGGATGATGACCTGCGCTCGGCAATCGCTGGAAGGCTTAAGTAATACGGGGTTGAAATCGGTATGCGCGGCAATGCCTGCAGCAACGGCTTGCATGGCTTGGGCGCGACCAATTTCGCCGCTGTCCGCGGTGACTGCGCTATTGAGCGCCATATTTTGTGGCTTGAATGGAGCCACTTTGATGCCACGGCGCAGCAGAATGCGGCAGAGCGCGGCAACGATGGTGGTCTTGCCTGCATCAGAGGTGCAACCTTGAATCATAAGAGTGGGCATGGTTTTGCCTTGTGCAAGATTGGTAGTTAGAAAGATTCAAAGCTAAGATCTGTAGACACAGAGAACGGGGAGATCGAATACAGAACACTGAGAAAACTTGCTTGGGGCAAAGATTAATGACTTGGTCATTATTAAACGCCCCTTGCTGAAATGAAGTCATCGCCACATGCCTTGGGTAGGAATCCGTTAGTGCGGCTGGATTTCCGATAAAAACATTCGGGAATGACGAGCGTGGCATTTGGGGGCATTATTTTTTAGCCGCTCAGTTTTTCTCTATGAAACTCCGTGGTTCAAGATTTGGGTTTTGGGTTTGTGGCTCAGCGGGGCAGCGGGATAAACCACTCTTGCCCTTCGATGCTGGCGCTGCGGATTTCGGTGCGGTAGAGCGCGCTGAGGTTCTTGTTATTCATGATTTCTGAAGTCGGCCCTGCCTGCCATTGCCCATCACCAAACATCAGCAGTACATGGCTTGCCCATTGGTGGGCGTGGTTGGGATCGTGGCTGACCATCAGCAGGGTTCTGCCTGCTTGGTTTTCTTCGCGCAGTACTGCAAGGGCTTGTTGCTGGTGGCGTAGATCGAGCTGGGATAAGGGCTCGTCGAGCAAAATTAACGGGGCTTGCTGAGCGAGCGTCGCCGCAAGGCTGGCTCGGCGGCGCTCACCGCCTGATAGCGTGGCTAGATCGCGGTGTTTTAGATCACTTAGATCTAGCCGCGCTAATTGCTCATCAGCAAGGCGCAGATCATCTTGGCTTTCCCAATCCCACGCGCCTAGATGAGGATGGCGGCCGCTGAGTACTTTTTCGATGACGGAGATAGGAAAAGGGCAGTCATCCTGCTGGCTAAGCCATGCAATTTCTTTGGCCCGCTCGTGGCCAGCCCATTCTTTTAATGGCCGCTGATTGAGTTGGATCTTGCCTGCTGTGGGCTTGAGCCATGCCGCTAATGTGGCGAGTAAGGTGCTTTTGCCACAGCCATTTTCTCCCAAAATAAGCCAGCTTTCGCCCTTGTTAATTTCAAGGTTTAAATCTTGGCAAAGCAGGCGCTCGCCCTGCTGAATGGCTAAGGAGTGCAGTGATAAATGGCTCATCGTGCGACTCCTCGATGTTGTAATAGCCATAAAAATACCGGCACACCGGCTAGCGCGGTGATCACTCCAACAGGGAGTTGTTGGGGAGCAAGGATAATGCGTGAAGCGATATCTGCAGCAAGTAAAACCGTGCCGCCGGTGAGGGCTACGGCAGGTAAGAGTAGGCGTTGATCGTGGCCTAAAACCAGCCGCAAGGCGTGTGGAACGATCAGGCCAATAAAGCCGATCATGCCTGCCGTGGTTACCGCGATGGCCGTTGCAGCAGCGGCCACAAAGTAGAGTAGCCATTGCAATTTACGCGTATTGGCCCCGAGCGCATGCGCGGTTTGCGCCCCTTGGCTGAGCACATTCAGCTGCCGTGCCAGTGGCCAAACCAGTAAAAGCAGCGCCAACAGCAGCGCTAATGCCAGTTGCCAGCGCGCTCCGGCCAGATCGCCCAGCATCCAGAACACCATGCCGCGTAAGAGACCATCGGGAGCAAGGCTGAGTAATAAGCTGGAAAGTGCGCCACAAAAAGAGGCAATCGCTACTCCAGTGAGAAGTAATCGTGCCTGACTGCTGGAGTGATCTTTGCGCGCCAAGATAAACACCAGCGTAATACTGAGTAAAGCACCACAGCCTGCAGCCAGGTTGACGGCGGCCACACCTGCGCCCAGCAGTAGCGCCAGTAAAGCCCCGACGCTTGCCCCGCCTGAGGTGCCTAGGATGTAAGGATCAGCAAGAGGATTTCTGAGTAAAACTTGTTGTAATGCACCGGCCAAGGCCAGTAAACCGCCAACGGCAATGGCCGCCAAGGTGCGTGGCAGGCGCAGCTCGAGCACCACATCACGGGCTAGTGCGGCATCGGGCCCAGTACCCAGTAATTGCCATGGGCGATAGCTGGTGCTGCCGAAGCAGAGACTCAGAATAACGGTAATCAGCAGCAGGCCGCTTAGCACAAGTAGTGTAAGGGTGAGCCTGGCGGGGGTAAGGCGGGAATGCTTCATATTTATAATTACTTTACCTAAAAAACCAAATCTTAAATTGCTGAGAATAATAAAACCCAAATCTTGAAACACGGAGGGCACAGAGGACACAGAGTTTCACGGAGAAGATCATAAATGTTAGGTTTTAGACCTTCTCATTAGCGCTGGATTACGCACTTTTTATTGTGATCCACTATTAGAGTTTTTGTTTTTCTCCGTGTAACTCTGTGTTCTCCTTAACTCCGTGTTTCAAGGTTTGGGTTTGGCTTAGGTGTTAACGCGCTTTATCAATCGCTTCGCAAAGTTTGGCGGTGCCTTCTACCAGCCTTGGGCCCATGCGGCTGAGTAGGTCTTTGGGTAGGACGTGAAATTGTTTGTTTTTACTGGCTTGCAGATTAGGCCAGCGTTTCCAGCGGCTTAACCAGTTATCTTTCACACCTGGCTCGCCACTGGTGATAATGGATTCCGGATTGGCGGCGAGTACGGCTTCGTCGTCGATGGTGGGAACGAGGGCGGGTAAGTTGGCAAACACATTCACTCCGCCACACAGGCGCATAGCATCAGAGATAATTTGCTCATGATTGATGGTCATTAGCGGCCTGTCCCATACCTGATAGAACACGCGCACTGGTTTTTTGCCTGCGTATTTTTTCTCTAAGCTAGCTAGGCTGTCGCGGTATTTTTTTGCCGCCAGCTGCGCTTCAGGCTCTTTGGCTGTGAGTACGCCTAAACGCTCTAGCACCGTTGGCACATCGCCGAGTTTTTTAGAAAAAGTATAAAAAACCGGCAGGCCTAGTGTTTCGATTTGCGCCAGCTGTTTGGCGGGGTTGCCACTTTGCCATGCCACGATCAGGTCGGGTTTAAGGGCGCGGATACGTTCCAGATCAAAGCCGTTATAGCCGCCGATACGCTCAATTTTATTCGCTTCTGGCGGGTAGTCGCTGTAATTTACCGCGCCAACAATTAACTTACCTGCGCCAATGGCAAACAAGTCTTCGGTGGCATGCGGGGCGAGGCTGATGATGCGCTGGGCTGGCTTGGCTAAGGTGATTTCTTGGCCACGATCGTCTTTTACGCTGACGCTGGCCGCCGCATTAAAGGCCAGCAGTAGGCTGGCGGCAAGGGCGATGGTTTTCATAAAGAATGTCCAAAAAGAGCCGCACTGGCAGTGGGATTGCTCATCATCCATGCATGCACATAGCTGGCGGTGAGGCTGCCTTGGCGATAGATTGCTTCACCTTGGCTGCCTAAACGGCAAGGCGTAGCATGGCGTAATGGCTGTAGCGTGCTTTGTAATGTTGAGTAGTGAAAAGTGTGGCCGCGTAGCTCGCCCGCGCCTAAGTCAAAAGCCTGCATACCCAGCGCTGAAAGGCGTTTTTGCATAGTGGCTGCAGCGTCTAAAATTCCCCACATTTTATGTGAAGTACCATCTGCGAGTGTTAACGATGAGCAAAGCGTCAGCATACCGCCGCATTCGGCAAACACCGGCTTATCTGCGGCGAGCCAGTGGCGTAAATCGGCGGCAATGCTGGGATGAGCCGCGAGTGTTGTGGCGTGTAGCTCCGGATAACCGCCTGGCAGGTAGAGCGCGTCGGCATCCGGCAGGGCTTCATGGGCGAGCGGCGAGAAAAACACCAGCTCTGCACCCATTTCGCTCAGGCAAGTTAAATTGGCTGGGTAGATAAAGCAAAACGCTGCGTCGCGCGCGATGGCGATGCGTTTGCCTGCCAGTAGTGGCGCTAATGCTGGGTGTGCAGAGGCGCTGTAATCTATGACTGGCGGCAACGCCGCAATCGGCTGGCTAGCTAAGGCATCGGCCAGCGCATCGAGTTTTTGATCCAGATCGGGGATTTCATTCGGCAGCACAAGGCCCAAATGGCGCTCGGGCAGGGCTTCATGCTTGCCCAGCCAGCCTTGCCAATGCTCGGGCCTTGCTGATTCTTGCAGCATTTGTGCGTGGCGATCGCCTGCAACTTTATTCGCCAGCACGCCATAAAACGGCAGATCGCTTTTATAGTGCGCCAGCCCAAAAGCCAGTGCGCCAAAGGTTTGTGCCATAGCGCTGGCGTCGATAATCGCCAGCACTGGCAGGCCTAGCCGCATGGCTAAATCTGCGGCAGAAGGCTCGCCATCAAATAAACCCATCACCGCTTCGATTAGAATAATGTCAGCTTCTTGCGCGGCATCCGCTAGCATTTGGCGGCATAAATCCTCGCCCACCATCCACAAATCCAGATTGTTGACTGGTGCGCCGCTGGCGTAGGCAAGCAGCATTGGGTCTAGAAAATCTGGCCCACACTTAAATACCCGCACCCTGCGGCCCAAGCGGCGATGATGCCAAGCTAAGGCCGCAGTAATCGTGGTTTTGCCGCTGCCCGAAGAAGGGGCGGCGATCAGCAGGGTGGCGGCTGTTACCATTCCAAACCCTTTTGCGCTCTGATACCGGCTTTATAGGCGTGCTTTTCATCGTTAAGCACGGTAACCGTGTCGGCAATATCGTGTAGCTCTTGCACGGCGGCGCGGCCAGTGACCACGACGTGCTGCATTTCTGGGCGGGATTCGAGGTCTTTAATGATGATGTCTTTATCTAGATATTTGTAGCTGAGGCAGTAAGTCAGCTCGTCCAGTACCACCACATCATAGCTCTCGTCATTGAGCATTTTGGCGGCCATTACCCATGCGGCTTCGGACTTTTGCTTATCGGCTTCAAAATTCTGTGTTTCCCAGGTAAAGCCATCGCCCATCACATGCCATTCGCAATGCTTGCCGAGCAGGGCTTCTTCACCGGTATCGGTGCGGTTTTTAATAAACTGCACTACGCCTACTTTCAGCCCGTGGCCAATGGCGCGCGCCACCATGCCAAAGGCGGAAGACGATTTACCTTTGCCATTGCCAGTGAGCAGAATCATGATGCCGGTGTCGATATTGGCCTCCGCGATATGCGCGTCGATAACGGCTTTTTTACGCGCCATACGGGCGGCGTGGCGGGCATTACGTTCGGTGTTGATGGTCATGGTGATGGCTCTCCGGTCATTCGCTAACTTAAAAATATTATTTAAATAGTGCCTGCGGCACGGTGTTTTGGTGCGGTAGCCACCGCGGGGGCGTTCTTTTCTTAACGGCCAAGAAAAGAACCAAAAGAAGGCCGCCCCGGCGTCTGCGCCCCGCTGCGCGGGGTTCCCTCTCTGCGGACAATCGGCATGGCGTCAATTCAACTCGCTTCGCTCAAACACGAATTGACGACTTCCCCATGCCGCTTGTTCCTCGATCGGCTGGTCTCAGGGTGAGGTAAAAGCCCCGTGCGAAGAGCGTAGAACTTACGTTTTTTCTTAGTGTGCTACTCAAAAAGCAAATTACTTAGTACTGCTAAAGTCTTAAAGGATTACTTAATTTTCTGGTGATTTTTGATTGATATTCGGTTTTCTCCGTGAAACTCCGTGTTCTCTGTGAGCTCCGTGTTTCAAGACTTGGGTTTTATATGCAACTGCCAATCCGCAATAATTTTTTGGATTTGCCCTAAGTCATCCCGAATCGCGGCGATGCCGGGGACGAGCAGGTCGTGGCTGGCTATTTCGAATAGCTGATTGTTGGCAATGGCGGATATGGTCTGCCAGTTTGGTCTTGCGCGCACTGCGTCAGCATCAAAGGGCTGGCCGCACCAGCTGCCGATGATGATATCAGGCTGAGCGGCAATAATTTGCTCTGGGCTAACGGTGCGATCTTTGGCGCGCGTTGCGTGGGATAGCTCGCTAAAAATATCGTCGCCACCGGCAATCTCGATTAGCTCAGAAACCCAGCGGATGCCGGTGTAGAGCGGGTCGTGCCATTCTTCAAAATAGACTTTAGGCCGCGATTTGAAGCTGGCCGCTTGGGCGCGGGCGGCGTCGATTTGGGTTTGTAAATCGGCAATGAGCGCCGTGGCGGCTGGCTGGCAATCGAGCAAGCGGCCCAGCGTGGCGATCATATTAAAGATACCTGCCAGGCTTTTCTGGTTGAAAAAGTGCACTTCCAAACCGGCCAATACGCATTCTTTCACCATCTCGCCTTGCAGGCTGGAATAAGCCAGCACCAGATCAGGCTTTACCGCGAGGATTTTCTCGACTTTGGCGCTAGAGAAGCCACAAATAATCGGATGCTGCTTGGTCACGCCCTCAGGATGGCGCGAAAAAGCGCTAATGCCAGCGATGCGATGCTGCTGGCCGAGTGCGTATAAAACATCCACGGTTTCGCTGGAAAGACAGGCGATTTTTGTGGGTGTGTTCATGTTTAAATCCTTTTTTCGCGTACCGTGTGCGTTGCGGCGGGAAAGTATTCCAGTTTCATCTATTTAAGCAAAATGTTTTTCGTAGGGCGGGTGAAACTCGCGAGTGATGCTGAAAAATACGCGGGTTCCACCCGCCCTACAAAACCATCGTTGGATTGCTTAGCGCCGCCCATAGCCGAGTTTTAAACAGTGCTTGCTGATGTTCTGCCACCGGGCCAAAGCGCAGGCCTTGGTGATTGTTTTGCTGGAACAGGCGACACCATATTTTGTGTTTGGCGAGTTGGCTATGTAGCGCTTTGGCATTGGGTGTTGGGCACCAGTGCAGCAGTGGTAGGCTGCCGCTAGGGGCTAAACCTGCTTCGCTGAGTATGGCGATCATCCACTCCTGATTTGCCAGCAAACGCTGTTGCTGAGCGGCTTGCCACGCTTTATCACTTAAAGCGATTTGCCCTGCCCATTGGGCGGGGCCGCTGATATGCCAAGGGCCGAGTGCTTGTTTTATTTCTGCTAAAAGCGGCTTTTCGCAGGCGATAAAGCCCAGACGAATCCCCGCTAGGCCAAAGAATTTACCTATGGAGCGCAGAATAATCAGCCCTGATAATCCGGCTTGGGGTAGCAGGGTATTTTCGGGGCAGCAATCGGCAAAGGCCTCATCCACCACCAGCCATCCGCCACGCTTGGCAAGGCTGGCATGCCAAGCCAGCAAAGTGGTCGCGCTGATTTGCTCGCCGCTGGGATTGTTTGGATTGACCACGATAAGCACATCAATGCTGCTGTTCTCTAAGCATTTATCCACTTGCTCACTACTGATTGCGCTGACCTGATGCCCAGCCTGCTGCCACTGCCAATGATGCTCAGCATAGGCTGGGCTGATAATGGCGATGCGGCAGGGCGCACGTAATTTAGGTAGCAGGGCAATGGCTACTTGGCTGCCAGCCAGCGGTAGCAATTGATCGCAGCCGTAATAGTTTTGGGCCGCTTTTAGTAGCGCGTCATCCTGATCGGGCAGGCGTTGCCAAACATCATCGGGGACGGCTGGCAGGGGATAAGCCCAAGGAGCGATGCCGCTGGAGCAGTCGATCCAGTCGGTTAAATCTCCACCATATAGGGCGACGGCGCGTTGCAGATCGCCGCCGTGCAGGGGCTGATTTACAGCATCCACAACGCACCTCCTAATAAAAGAGCAATCCACAGGGCCAGTGTTTTCTGTAATAGCGCAATGCCACGCTGCAAATCGTAGGCTGTTGGCAGAGGGCCGCAGCCCAGTTGTGGGCGGGAATGGATTTCGCCGTGATACGTCGCATCGCCGCCTAAAGAAACTTGCAAGGCTCCAGCACCGCTGGCTATGACGGGGCCAGCATTGGGGCTATCCCAGAGTGGCGCTTGGCTTTGCCAGCAGAAAAACGCGCTGCGGCTATGGCCGAGCAGGGCGTAGCTGAGTGCAGTGAGGCGGGCAGGGATCAAGTTGAGCAGATCATCGGCCCTTGCTGCGATGCGGCCAAAGTGAAGTAAGCGCGGGGTTTTATAGCCCCACATCGCATCAAGGGTATTGGCAAAGCGGTGCAGCAAAGCGCCATAGCCACCCAATAGCGCAAAGAAAAACAGCGTGGCAAAAATGGCATCGGCACCGTTTTCTAGCGTGGATTCTAAGCCTGCTTTGGCGACGCCGGTTTCATCGAGCTGGCGGCAGTCACGGCTAACAATCCGGCTAACGGCGCTGCGGGCAGCGGCTAAATCTCCTTGGCTTAAGGGGCGGGCGATGGCTTGAACGTGTTCAAACAGGCTGCGTGCGCCAAGGGCAAACCACAGCGCCAAGGCGTCGGCCCACCAGCCTATAAAATGCTTTAGTAAGGCAAAGGTGGCGAGTGATGTGCCTATGAGTAAAAGCCACGCCAGCGCGCCTCGACACATATTTAAGGCTTGCCAAAACTTCGTCATTCCCACGAAGGCGGGAATCCAGCGGTGGTTCTGGATCCCCGATAAAAACATTCGGGGATGACGGTTTTCTGGGGGGAGGGGGGGCTGTTGCTTACCTGCAAGCGGCCAGCCAGATTAAAGCACCGCTCCAGCTTGGCTGCTAGCCAGCCAAAGCCCACTAGTGGGTGCAAGCGCTTAGGCTCGCCCAAGCAAAGCTCTAACAGCAGGCCAAGGGCGAAGGCGCTGAGCCAGTGAGTTGTGCTTAGCATCCGCCACGCTTCACCGGCATAGGTATTCCGGCGACAATCAGCGTGACATTTGCGGCCTGCGTGGCGATATCCTGATGCAAGCGGCCAGCCTCGTCCCTAAATAATCGGGCCAAGGGATTATCAGGCACAATGCCAAATCCCACTTCATTGCTGACCAATAACAGCGTGCCTTGGTGTGCGGCAGCGGCGGCGATAAAGGCCTGTTTTTCTGTTGCCCAGCCCGCCATATCCTCCAGACAAAGCCAGTTGGATAACCAGAGCGTGAGGCAATCGATCACACAAAATTGATCTTGGCTTTGTGTGAGTGCCGCAGCCAGCTGCAATGGCGCTTCTAGCGTTTGCCAATGTGCGGGGCGCTCGGCCTTGTGCCGCAGGATGCGTTCCTGCATTTCCTCGTCAAAAGCCTGAGCGGTGGCCAGCCAAAACACCGGGCCGTCGTGGGCCAGTGCTTTTGCCAGCGCATAACTGCTTTTGCCGCTACGCGCCCCGCCTAAGATAAGCTCGGTGCTCAATATTGCCCACGTAAGTTGAGCATGGCGTTAATACCTTGTGTGCCATAGTCTTTTACTTGCTCGTATTCGGTATCAAATACATTGTTCACACGCGCTTGCAAAGACCATTCTTTATTGACTTGCCAGTTAGCGGAGAGATTGGTCAGCGCATAGCCTGCCAGTTGTTTCTTATTGGCTGGGTCGTCAAAACGCTTGCTCTGTGCTTGGATTTCGGCACGCAGCGTCCATGCATTAAGGGTGAGTCCAGCGTAAGCCGTGCCGGAGTATTTAGCACGGCGGGCTAGTTCATTGCCCCTGTTTGCCCCGTTGGATTCATCGCTTGCATTCAGGTAGTCGTAGCTAAAACCAGCCAGCATGCCATTAGCTTGCCAGTCTGCGGCAAGCGTTACGCCTTGCAGCTCGGCCTGAGCCACATTGGATGGAAGCCATCTGTAAGGGTCTGCAGCGGTTGGTGCTGGAGCCCATTGAATGAGATTTGATACTCGGTTTTTATAAACAGTTAAAGATGAACTGATTTCTTTACCATTAAAGCGAACAAATATTTCTTTATTGATTGATTCTTCAGGCAACAGATTGGGGTTGCCTAAGTTTGGCCAATATAAATCATTAAATGTTGGCGCTTTAAATGCGGTACCAAATGTTGTACCGACTTGCCAAGCATCAGTTAACTCTAAAGCAAAGGCTGCGCTACCGGTGTTTTTACGGCCTAGCAAAGAGTTGTCATCGCTGCGTACGTTTAATTGCACCGATAAAATATCGAGGTGGCCTAAGTAGCCAGCTTGCAGGCTGTTAATGCGGCGATGGTCTTTATCGTATTGCTGATCGCCGCTGACTTTTTGCTCTAAAGTTTCAGCCCCTAGCTGCCAAGTGCCCGCTTGGGTCTCAAAGTCATTCATCCATGACAACTGAGTCTGTGCTGTTTTGATCTGACTGACTTTATCGTGGTAGTCGTTGAATGCGCGTGGGGTAAAGTTCTTATTATCATCGATGCTGTAAGCTAAGTTTAAGAGGCTATTCCAGTGAGCTGTTAGCTTATTTTTGCTCCAGATGCTGGCGCTGCCGTTCTGGGTTTCATCACGATAATTATAGCTTTGTGCGCGTGCAACGTAGTTTGAATCACTGACATAACCATCCAGCTGATTTTTACCCCAAGCTTGTAAAAGATTGGCTCCCAACTCGTGATCTTCATTAATACGGTGCTTTAGCGATAAAGAAACGCTGTTGTTTTCGTAGCCATCTTTATCATCAAAATAGCCAGGATTTTTAGGATTGCTGATTGAGCTGATGCCATCTGTTTTGAAGTGAGCCAGATTGAGTGCATAGCGAGTATCGTCATTTCCCCCTGAAATGCCAGCGCTGGCACTGATGGTGTTATTGCTGCCATAGCCAAGTTCAACTTGTGGATGGAAGCCCTTTTTACCCTCTTTGGTAAAAATTTGAATCACACCACCGATGGCATCCGAACCATAGAGGCTGGCAGCGGGCCCGCGTAGTACTTCAATCCGATCGATCTGGCTAAGTGGAATATGTTGCAGTGCTGCTGTGCCTAATGTGGCAGAGCCAATTCTCACACCATCAATCAGTACCAAGGTGTGTTGGGCGCTATTGCCGCGTAAATAAATGCTGGTTGCTTTACCTGCTCCACCATTGCTTGATATCTGTACGCCAGGCTGGCGTGCCAGTAGCTCTGGTAGGCTAATAGTACCTGCGGTTTGAATGGCTTTTTGATCGATAACAGTCACATCGCCGATGACTTCTTTGGTCGTTTGCGGCAGGCGAGCGGCAGTGGTGACAACGGCTGGTAGCTGAATTGTTTCAGCATGAACACAGAGGCTTGCTGCAAGGGTAGTTAGTACAAATGGGGTGATACGGAATAACATTTCTCTCTCCTGATTGCCACACCCGCTGTGTGGCGTGATAGCAGCAGGGGGAGCAGGAGATGATGCATGGCAGATAAGCGCGATGAATCTCACCCGCTTCGTGCACCCTGCCGCGCGTTGGTTGCCTTTGCCGGTGGCAAAGGTTTAAGGCCGGTCTCCGGGCTGGCAAGTTGCTCTATAGAGCAAACGCATCGCCTTCCTTTCTATTAATAAGAAAGTGGCATTGATGCGTTTTGACTTGCTTACCGTTGCAGGGGCAGCACAGGATTTAAACCTGTTTCCCGTTTCACTCGTGTTGAGCACCTTATAAAGGCGGGATTGTATACCTCCTTGTCATTCCTTGCCTTTCGGCTTTAAAACATATTCATTTTAGTTTTGGTAAGTATTTGGAATATGGCTGGGCATTAGCCAAAAAAAACGCCACGAAAAGAGCGTGGCGTTGATGAGTGTTTTGTCGTTTAGTGCTGCAAAATTTTCGATAAAAACTGCTGAGCACGCTCGGAGCGGGTTTGGTTAAAGAACTCGTCTTTGCTGGCGTCTTCCACAATATGGCCTTGGTCCATAAAGATCACGCGGGTGGCCACTTTACGGGCAAAACCCATTTCGTGGGTCACGCACATCATGGTCATGCCTTCGTGAGCCAGCTCAACCATTACATCCAGCACTTCATTAACCATTTCTGGATCAAGCGCTGAAGTGGGCTCGTCAAACAGCATGGCGATGGGGTCCATGGCGAGGGCGCGGGCGATAGCAACGCGCTGCTGCTGTCCACCCGAAAGCTGCCCTGGATATTTGTTAGCTTGGGCTTTTAGGCCTACGCGATCGAGTAGTTTTAGACCTTTTTCCATCGCTTCATCCATGCTGCGGCCTAGTACGCGTTGCTGGGCAAGGCAGAGGTTGTCGGTGATGGATAGGTGAGGAAATAGCTCAAAGTTTTGGAACACCATGCCCACTTTAGAGCGCAATTTAGGCAAATCAGTTTTAGGATCGCCCACCGAGGTGTCGCCGATCAAAATCTTGCCTGACTGAAAGGGCTCTAAGCCATTAACACACTTAATGAGCGTAGATTTGCCTGAGCCAGATGGCCCGCAAACAACAATCACTTCCCCTTTTTTTACTTCGGTGCTGCAGTCGGTCAGTACTTGAAAGCTACCGTACCATTTATTGACGTTCTGAATTGAAATCATACTGCTAACCTCTTTTGCAAACGGTGCTGAAGCATGGCGCCAGCGAGTGTATGGGTAACGCTACCGTTTTACCGGTAATCATACTGCAAGTTTTTTCTGCAAACGCTTCACAATCATGGATGCACTAAAGCTAATCAGGAAGTAAACCGCACCAGCAAGTAGTAAAAATTCATGCGGCTGGCCAACAATATCGCCTTTAGAGCGGGCGGTATTGAGGAAATCCATCAGGCCTACGGCATAAACCAAGGATGTATCTTGAAACAAGATAATGCTTTGCATTAGCAGCAGGGGCATCATTTTTCTAAATGCTTGCGGCAAAATAATTAAGCGCATTGCTTGGCTGTAATTCATCCCTAAGGCGTAGGCTGCGTTGGCTTGGCCCTTTGATATAGCTTGAATACCTGCCCGCACAATTTCGCAGTAATAAGCGGCTTCAAACATCATAAAGGCGATTAAGCAGGAGGTAAACGCACCAATGGGGGTAGGTCTTCCGGTAACCCAGCCAATAATAAAGGGCACCATAAAGTAAAACCAAGTGATGACCAAGAGCAGTGGGATGGAGCGGAAATAATTGACATAAAACCCAGCCAGTTTGGATAAAACTGGATTACTCGACATACGTGCCAATGCCAATAAAGTACCTAAGGCTACGCCACCTAATACTGCAAAAAACAGCAGCTCTAGCGTGAGTATCATGCCTTCAATAAGGCCTGGCAGGGCTGGAACGATATTAGATAAATCCATTTTATTTCCCTCCCAGCGACATGAGGCCAGGCACGCTGGTTTTCTTTTCTACCCAGCGCATAAATACCATCAAGCTCATATTGAGCGTGAAATAAATAATGGTGGCAAGGGTAAAGGCTTCAAACAAATTAGCGGTAAATTCAGCTGTTTGTTTGGTTTGTGCCAGTAATTCCATCAGCCCAATTAAGGAGGCAACGGATGAGTTTTTAAATACGTTTAAAAACTCTGATGTGAGTGGCGGAATAATAATACGAAATGCTTGCGGCAATAAGACGTGGCGATAAGTCTGAGCGATATTTAAACCCAGTGCATATCCTGCATTAACTTGCCCTTTAGGTAGTGCTTGAATGCCGGTGCGAACCTGCTCACAAACCCGTGCCGAGGTAAATAAGCCTAAACAAACAACCACGCTGATAAAGGCGGATGTGGAGGGTTTGATATCTTGTTTAAACCAAATTTGCAGTGATTCAGGTAGAAAATCTGGTACTAAGAAATACCAAATAAACAATTGCACGAGCAGTGGAATATTACGGAATAGCTCTACATAGGCGCTGGCAATACCAGAAACCCAGCGATTTGGCAGCGTGCGTGCCACGCCCATTATCGTGCCTAAAATCAGCGCAATAATCCACGCGGATAAAGCCAGTGCAAGTGTCCAGCCAAGACCAGAAATAAACCAATCTAAATAAACTTCACTACCGATACCGGTGGGCTTAAAAAAAACGCCCCAATCCCAGTTGTAATTCATACGCTGTCTCCGAAGGAATCAGGGAGGCCCTAAAGCCTCCCTGATGTTTTTGGCTTAATAAAATCGGCCTTTTACATCTGTTCTGCGGATTTATCTGTTGGGCTAGCGATCAATTTTTTTAGATCTTCGCTCATTGGGAAATTAAGATTTAAGTTTTTTGGCGGAATTGGTTGGGTAAACCAGCGTGCATAAACGGCTTTGATGCGGCCGCTCTTATAAAGATCAACGATGGATTCATCAACCAGTTTTTTAAACTGTGGATCATCTTTACGCAGCATGCAGCCGTAAATCTCACTGGATTGTGGTGTGCCAACAATGGCCCAATCTGCAGGTGATTTAGCTTTAGCAATTTCACCAGCCAACAACGCATCGTCCATCATAAAGGCCACTGCACGATTGGATTCCAGCATCAGGAAGGATTCACCGTGATCCTTAGCACTGATGATATTCATATTCATTTTCTTTTCTTCATTCATCTTTTTAATTAGACGTTCTGAAGTAGTACCTGCGGTGGTCACCACGTTTTTACCCGCTAAATCGGCAAAGTCTTTAACGCCAGATTTTTTATTGGTGAGTAAACGCGTGCCAATTTCAAAAATACCGTTAGAGAATGCGACTTGCTTTTGGCGCTCTACATTATTGGTAGTAGAGCCGCATTCCAAATCAACCGTACCATTTTGTACTAATGGAATACGTGTTTGTGAAGTCACTAGGTTATAGCGAACTTCAATAAAGGGCATATTGAGTTTTTTCTTGATGGCTTCTGCAATGTGATTTGCAACTTCAACCGAGTACCCAATTGGGCGTTGGCTATTGTCTAGATAGGAGAAGGGAATGGATGAATCGCGATGGCCTAGCACCAAAGTTTTAGTTTCTTTAATCTTTTTTAATGTACCGTTTAATTCCTCAGCTTGCGCTGTTGCGGTAAAAAGAGTGGATACAGCCAAAACAAGCAACAATTTCTTCATCGGGTGTTCTCCTAAAATAGCGGGGGATCTGTATTTGTTTCAGTATAGACTGACTGAAAAAATAAGACTTTGGGGATACTCCTTAGTGTTTCAAACAAAACGGCCCACAAGGGGCCGTTTTTATTATCGCTTACAAATATTACTGCTGCATAGGTGCTAGAATCTGACGTAGAAATTGCTTAGCCCTGTCGTGCTGTGGGTTGGTAAAGAAGGTTTCTGGATGAGCATCTTCTAAAACCACACCTTGATCGAGGAATAATACGCGGTCTGCCACTTCGCGGGCAAAGCCCATTTCGTGCGTAACCACCATCATCGTCATACCGGATTCGGCCAAAGTTTTCATCACCTGCAACACTTCACCGATCATTTCTGGATCGAGTGCAGAGGTAGGCTCGTCAAACAACATGACTTTTGGGTTCATGGCTAGGCCACGGGCAATGGCCACCCGCTGCTGCTGCCCACCCGATAAGTTAGATGGGTAAGCGTGTTTTTTATCTGAAAGACCCACGCGTTCGAGCAGGGTGAGCGCCTGTGCTTCGGCGTCAGCCTTACTCATGCCTTTTACTTGAATTGGGGCAAGTGTGATGTTTTCTAGCACGGATAAATGCGGGTAGAGATTAAAGTGCTGAAATACAAATCCCACTTCGGCACGTAGCTTATTGATGTCGGTTTTAGGGCTGGTGACTTGCACGTCGCCAATCCAGATTTCACCGTCGTTGACGGGCTCTAGCTGGTTGATGGTGCGAATGAGGGTGGATTTACCCGAGCCAGATGGGCCGCAAACCACGACAACCTCGCCTTGTTTAACTTCAAGGCTGATATCTTTTAGCACGTGGTGGTCACGGCCATACCATTTATTTACATGATTAAATTTGATCATCGGCTTGGATTGGGTCATGACAAGAGGCCTAATTCTGTTAAGTATTGGGTGGTGTTGGCAAGGCGGGGAAACCCTAGGCTGACGTTTGGGCGGGTGAAACACCATATGCGCTAACTAAAATTACATAGAACCTTAACCGTGTATGAAATAGCGCCAAACCTTGAACCACAGAGAGAGTAAGGGCACAGAGGACACAGAGAAAGGCTCAATACAGGGCTTTATTTTTTTCTGTGGATCTCTGTGGTTTTATGTTTAATTAGCTGATTAATATCATCATTTTTTTGTTGGCGCACATGGGGTGAAACCCGTCAGACAAATTATCGGCCTGCTGCAACTAGGTAATTGCTGAGCGCCACATATTGCTCAAGCGTGACGTTTTCAGGGCGGCAGCCTGGAGGAATCGCTAGGGCTTCTAGCTCGGCATCGCTTACAAGGCTTTTTACGTTATTACGCAGTGTTTTACGGCGTTGACCAAAGCTTTGCGCCACCAGTTTTTGCAGGTGCTCGTAATGGGTCGCAACGCTAGGTAGCGTTGCCCAAGGCACCATACGCACGATGGATGAATCAACTTTTGGCGGTGGGAAAAAGGCTTCTGGTGGCACGTCGAATACGCGTTCCATATTAAAACGGTACTGCAACATAATGCTGAGGCGGCCGTAGTCTGAGGTGGAAGGCTCAGCCACCATGCGATCGACCACTTCTTTTTGCAGCATAAAGTGCATGTCAAAAATAGACTCACCAAAGCTAGCTAGATGAAACAGCAGCGGGGTGGAAATATTGTAAGGCAAATTGCCGATCAGGCGGATTTTGCTATCAGGGGCGATTTGGGCCGCCAAAGCGCCAAAGTCAAAGTTCAGCGCATCCACATTGTGGATCACCAGTTTTTCTGGGGAAAACTTTTCGGATAAATGTGCCACGATATCGCGGTCGATCTCTACCACATGCAGGATATCAGTGCGATCCATTAGTGGCTTGGTGAGTGCGGCAAGGCCGGGGCCAATCTCAACCAGCACATCGCCTTTTTTGGGGCTGACGGAGTTGATGATGTCGTTGATCACGCTTTGGTCTTGTAAAAAATTTTGCCCGAAACGTTTACGGGGGATATGCGAAGAAGCCATTCATTATTTCCAGCAGCGCTCAAATCATAAAACGTGAACGCATAGTTTGGTGGGTTTGGTGGGATAGCCCGCCGAAGTAAAAAACACGAGGGGACGATTTTAGCCGCCCCATAAAATAATCAGCCTTGGCTGGCTGCTGCCAGCTCGATCGCCAACTGCGTGGCGGCGAGTAAGCTACCTGCATCGGCACTGCCTTTGCCAGCCAGATCAAGGGCGGTGCCGTGATCCACAGAGGTACGAATAATCGGTAGGCCAAGGGTGATATTGATGCCTGATCCAAAGCTCGCGTATTTGAGTACGGGTAGGCCTTGATCGTGGTACATCGCCAGCACGGCATCGCCAGAGGCGAGGATATTACGATTAAATAGGGTATCTGCGGGCAATGGCCCGATTAGCGTCATACCCTCCAGCCTGAGCGCTTCCAGTACTGGCGAGATAATTTCTACCTCTTCCATGCCTAAATGCCCAGATTCACCCGCGTGCGGATTTAGCCCCGCCACAATAATACGCGGCTGAGCAATGCCAAATTTAGTTTGTAGATCGCTATGCAAAATACGCAGTGTGGTGCTGAGCGATTCGGCGGTGATGGCGGCGGCCACGTCTTTAAGCGGTAAATGCGTGGTGGCGAGTGCCACGCGCATTTCGCTACAGGCCAACATCATCACCACTTGAGGGGTGTGGCATCGCTCAGCAAGGTATTCGGTATGGCCGTAGAACAAACGCCCTAAGGCTGCGCCTTCATTAATCACCCCTTTGTGAATAGGGGCCGTCACCATAGCGGCAAATTCACCGCTTAGGCAGCCAGCGCTGGCTCTATCCAAAATATCGAGCACATAACGGGCATTGCCTGCATTGAGCTGGCCTGCGTGGCATTCAGCGCTCAGTGGAATATGTAAAACGGAAACTGCTGCTTTGCTATCTGGCGAGTAATCCGGCCAATTGCTGCTGATCTGGCATTGCTCTGCCCTTTGTTGCAGCAGGTTTTTATCGCAAAGAATCACTAGCTGGCAAGCAAGTGGGGCACCTGCTGCCAGCATGGCCGAGATTTCTGGGCCAATACCAGCGGGTTCGCCGCTAGTAATGGCAATGCATAAGGGCTTACTCATCCTTTAAACGAAGATCCACAAAGGCACGGTCACGTTGCTGGCGGATCCAGTCTTCAAACTGCTCTTCGCTCTTACGCTGTTTTAATTCATTGCGTACACGGAAACGCTCACGCTCTACGGTCATGTCTTTAGAGCGGCGTTCTAGCACTTGAATAATATGCAAGCCAAACGGCGATTGAATCACACCGCTGGTTTCATTGGGCTTGAGTGCGTTCATTGCGCTTTCAAACTCTGGCACGGTTTCGCCTGGGGTGAGCCAGCCTAAATCTCCGCCCTTGCTGGCGCTGCCATCATCGGAATAGAGGCGGGCGAGTTCTTCAAACTTGCTACCATTTTTTAGGCGATCTACCAGCTGGTTGAGGCGTTGGCGTGCATCATTTTCAGAAACAAGCTCATTAGTGCGAATCAAGATGTGGCGTGCGTGAGTTTGCTCAACAATCGTTTTTTGTTCTTGGCTGCGTTTTTCTAACAGCTTCACAATATGAAAGCCGCCTGGGCTGCGTACCAAGTCAGTGATTTCACCTGGTTTTAGTTTTTCTAGTAGCTGCGTAAAGGCAGGAGGCAGTGAGCCTGCCGCGCGCCAGCCTAGGCTACCGCCACTGGTGGCATCCGGCGCGCTGGAGTAAACCGCCGCGATGGACGCAAAGTCTTTGCCTGATTCAATTTCTTTGACTGCAGCGAGGGCACGGGTGCGCTTGGCGGCAATTTGCTCTGGGCTAGCGTTTTCTGGCAGCGGAATCAAAATATGCGCTAAGCGAAACTCTTGTTGCTCTTTGCCGTGATTAAGCTTGAGGTATTCGTCGATTTCGCTATCGCCAATAACAATACGGTTATCGATTTCGCGCTCTCTTAAGCGGCTAAGGGTGATTTCGCGGCGAATATCTTCACGAAATGATTTCCAGCTCGTGCCTTGCTTGGCCAGCGTTTCACGAAACTGCGGCAAGGACATTTTGTTTTGCTCAGCCATACGGCCAATCGCACGTTCTAGTTGGCTATCATCAATACGAATGCCGATTTGGTCGGCGTATTGAACTTGCACCAGCTCCAGAATCATCCGATCTAAAACCTGCTGTTTCAGCACGCTAGGTGATGGTGGTGTGATTTGCTGGCTGGCCATGTTTTTTTGAATGCTGCTAATCCGCGCATCCAATTCTTGCTGGGTAATCGCACTTTTATTGACTACGGCAACAATGCGGTCAATGGTTTGAATGGATGCCGAGGCAATATGGGCGGTGCCGATCAGGGCAACGAGCGCTAAGGCGCGGGAAACGTGGCGCAGCTTCATATAATCAGTAGACCTTGCTGTAGGTATCGGTGTAACCAGGAATAGTTTGGCGAAGCACATCGATTGGATTGCTGCCTAAACCACCTAGCCCGCCCAATTCGAGTAGGGCAAAGAAGTTGGTATTGAATGTGCCGTCATTGGTAATGTAGCGTTGGGCCGCAAAGCGTAAGGCCCAGCAGCCCGCATTATATTCAACACCACCTAGAGTTTCCAAAGCCTTGTTGTCACGTAGGGAATAGTTGGCACGGCCAATGGCATACCATCCCCCCCCAAGTGGCCATTGGCCAGAGAAATCCAGTTGCTCAATATTGCTATTACTGTTGATCACATAGCGCATATTTAAAGCGCGGAAAGCCCCTGGGCTCCAGCCAAGGTTAACATCGGAGCGAATGGTGCGATTGTCTTTGGCATTGTATTGCAGGCTGTAGCCCAGCATAAAATCACGCCATACTTGGCCGCTTACAGAGAGTAATAAATCTGAAGTGGTGGTCTCATCAGGCCGGCCTGGCGCATCCAAGGTGACTCTTTGCTCGGTAAAGTAAAAACGCTGGCCGATGGTGGCTCGAACGCGCTCAATCCCTGTGGATGATTCATAGAGCCGAGATGAAACCGCTAAAGTCAGTTGATTCGCGTCGTTGATACGATCATTGCCCGAAAACTGATTTTCCGAAAACATTTGGGCAAATGAAAAATCAGTAATGGCCGAATCAAAGTTAGGGAGCTTAGATTGGTCTCTATAAGGCACGTAGGCATAGTAAGCACGTGGCTCTAAGGTTTGCGTGTAGTCCTCGCCCCATAGCTGGCTTTCTTTTTCAAAGTAAAGGCCGCTATCAACGCTAAAAATCGGGACAACGCGGTTTTCTGTGCTGTCGACCTGATTAGCGGCATTGGCACGTAATTGATAGCTGGATGCGTGCACGCTCAGTTTGGGTTTAATAAACCCATAGGAGTTATTAAACGGCATGCTTACTTCAGGCTTGGCCCAAACGCGGGTGCCATTGATTTTGGTCGAGTGATTAAACTCGGTGGCTTCCCCGGCAATACTGAGCTGTAGGCCAGGAATCCACTCCGGATTGGCCGAAAACCCTAGTTGTGGCACTCGAGCGTAAGGCTCATCCACTGGATTTGTAGTGCTTTGGATGGTTTGGAAGCGCTGCCAGCGACCAAAAGCCTGCCAGTTGTCACCGCGATAACTGAGCACGGCTTCACGTGGTAGGTTGGTTTGGGAGGCCACACTTAAGCGGTCACCAAAATCGTTAAAGTAATCGTTATCCGATACTTTTTGTACATTTAAACTTAGCGACAGGCGTTCTGTCAGCGTTTGTTGGTGCTGAAATACAATACTACTGCGATCAGAGCCCGAGACTGCATCACTGCTCAGCCCCTCGACTTTAAGCGTGCCAGCGTAATCGGGCTGCAGATAGCGAAACTCGCCGCCCAGCATTATCCCGCGGCGCGACATATAGCGCGGCGTTAGCGTGAAATCGTAATTAGGGGCGATATTCCAGTAAAACGGCGTGGAAAACTCAAAGCCATTACGGTTATTGGTGCTAAATGAGGGCGCTAAAAAGCCAGTCTGCCGATTGCTATTGAGTGGAAAATTCATCCACGGCATATACATAATCGGCGCGCCTTTGAATTCCAACCACGCACTATGGGCGATGCCCTTATTGGTGGTGTAATCCAGCTCTAGCTCATTCGCATGTAAAAACCACGCATTGTCACCAGGTTGGCAAGTGGTAAAACGGCCATCTGATAGGCGATATTTATCGTCGCCTTCAAATAATAATTTTACGGCATCGCCACGGCCCAAGCCTTGCGCCATCGCGTAATCAGGCTGGGTCAGCGAGCCATATTTGGTATCTAGCAAGTAATCCAGCTGATTACCTTTTAGCACGTCCCCTTGGCGTGTCATTTCGACTTGATCGCCCGCAGTGATGCGATTGGTCTTTTGATCGAATTTAGCCCATTCAGCGTTTACATCAAGATCGCCTCGGTGGAGTTGAACATTGCCTTTGGCCTCAGTCTGCCCTTGGGCTGTGCCGACGACGTTGTCGGCCTCGACTTCAATAGGCATAGGCTCGGCCGAATGCGCCATTGCACAATAGAGTGCAGCGGCGAGAACGGTAAGACGAAAATGAAATGGTATGTGGGGCGCGGACATGCGGCCATCAGGAGCTGATAGAATCCGCAGATTCTACTGCATTGCTGGCACTTACGACTATGACTAGAACAGATTCACTTCATTGCTGGTTGACCGAAACCCTTGGTGAGGCACCACTTTCCTTAGAAACAGCCGCCGTTGACGCCAGTGTTCGCTGTTATTGGCGCGCTGTTTTTAGCGATCGCAGCCTGATTATTATGGATGCCTTGCCTGATGTTTTTGACTGCCAGCCTTTCTTGCAGCAGCAGCAACGCCTTGCCAACGCTGGCTTGCCGGTGCCTGCGGTGCTGGCGCAAAACTTAGCGCAAGGCTGGGTATTGCTAGAAGACTTGGGCACTCAAACGCTTGCCAGCCTGATTGATGCAGATAACGCGGCCAATTATTACCGCCAAGCGATTGCATTGCTGGTGAAAATGCAGGTCAAGACTCCGATCTCCGAATTGGCCCCATTTGATGGTGCGTTTATGCAACGTGAAATGGACATTTGCCGCGAATGGTATTTTGGCCATCAGTATGGCGTGGTGCTGGAAGGTAAAGATTTGGCGGTTTGGGAGCGAAGCTGCGCGCTGATTGTGGCGAATAATCTAAGCCAGCCCACCTTATTTATGCACCGCGATTTTCATTCCAGAAATTTAATGGTGCAAGACGATACACTGCGCCTGATCGATTTTCAGGATGCGGTACTTGGCCCGATCACTTACGATTTAGTTTCACTGCTAAAAGACGCTTATCTCGCTTGGGATGAGAGCTTTGTGCTCGATTTAGCTATCCGCTACTGGGAGCAAGCACGTGCCGCTGGCTTGCCAGTGCATGAAGACTTTGGCGATTTTTACCGTGCCTTTGAATGGCAAGGCTTGCAGCGCCACCTTAAAATTTTGGGCCTGTTTGCTCGGCTGAAAGCGCGTGATGGCAAAGAGCAATATCAGGCCGATATCCCCCGTGTATTTGAATATGTGCGCAAAGTTTGCTTGCGCTATAGCGAGTTAACCCCGCTGGGACGTTTGCTGCTTAATCTGCACGGCGAGCCGGTGGCCACAGGGTTTACTTTCTGATGAAAGCGATGATTCTTGCCGCAGGGCGTGGTGAGCGGATGCGCCCGCTTACCGATCACTGCCCTAAGCCCTTATTAGAGGTGGGCGGCCAGCCGCTGATTGTTTGGCATTTACGCCGCCTTGCCGCAGCAGGCATTACCGAGGTGGTGATCAATCATGCTTGGCTTGGGGCGATGATTGAACAGCGTCTTGGTGATGGTGCGGCGTTTGGGGTGCGGATTCAGTATTCCGCTGAAGAAACTGCGCTGGAAACCGCTGGCGGCATTGCTAAAGCGTTGCCGCTCTTGGGCGATGAGCCGTTTGTGGTGATTAATGGCGATATTTTTACTGATTATGACTTTGCCCGATTACCCCAATTGGTAAGCGAGTTGAATGAACATTCAGGTCATTTGGTGATGGTGAAAAAAGCCGAATACCCAACGGGGCGAGACCTCACGATTAATGCGGCAGGAGAGGTGCAGCCCTGCTTAGAAGGTGATCAGGCGATGACTTTTGCGGGTGTTGCGCTGTATCGGCCTGCATTTTTCTCAGAGATCCTTGCCGGAAGTCCTGCTGCATTATTGCCGTCATTTTTGTTGGCTATGGAAAAACGTCAGCTTACTGGCGAGTGTTTTTCTGGCTTGTGGCTTGATGTGGGGACGGTGGAGAGGCTGGCTCAGGCGGATGTGCTTGGCCGATCTTTATAGTGGCCAAGCGCCCACGCGGCGCTGTAGGAGTAGCCTCTAAGTGTGTTGTGTGCACTTGGAGGTTGTTTTTTTGACATAGATCAAAAAAATAAGCCTGTTTCTGGTAATTAGTAAATAGAACCTTTTTAAAGTCATGACGATGGGAATAAGATTGATAGCAATTCTTATTCGCCATGCGTACTGCATGGCCATCAGTGTTTGCTTCCTTCGCTTAAAGGTGTGTTTATGAAATATCTGGTTCCCGCGATTGCGTTGGCCCTCTCTGCCCAAGCCTATGCCGCAGAATATCCAATTGGTAAACCGACAATTAAAAATGGCATGGAGTTGGCGGCGGTTTACCTGCAGCCAGTCAAAATGGATCCAGATGGCATGATGCGTAAGGCAGAAGCTTCGGATATCCATCTTGAAGCCGATATCCACGCCGCTAAAGGCAACCCAAATGGTTTTGGCGAAGGCGAGTGGGTGCCGTATCTGCTGATTAAATATGAGCTGCAAAAAGTCGGTAGCAAGAATGTGATCAAGGGCGATTTTATGGCCATGGTGGCCAGCGATGGCCCGCATTACGGCGACAATATCAAGCTGGAAGGCCCGGGCAAGTACAAGCTTAAATACACCATTTTGCCGCCATCAGAAAACCCACATGCACACTTTGGCCGCCATGTGGATAAGGAAACGGGCGTAGCACCTTGGTTTAAGGCTTTCGATCTGAACTATGAGTTTACTTACGCGGGTACAGGTAAAAAGGGCGGTTACTAAGCTTGTGCGGTAAGCGTTTTGCCGCAGCCTATTGATGACTTTGCCCCCATTTGGGGGCTTTGTGCTTACTGGAGTTTCATATGCGTTTTATTGTGGCGCTGTTATTGAGTGCATTTACGCTAACGGCGTATGCCGAAGATTTGCTGACTTTTAGGGTGGAGTTGAACGATGGCAAGGTCACGCCAACGCGTATCGAAGCACCAGCAAAAACCAAATTCAAGCTGATTTTAGTGAACAAGGGTAAGTCGCCAGCTGAGTTTGAAAGCCTGCCACTGCGTAAAGAAAAAGTCCTCGCTCCCGGCGTGGAATCCTTTGTGGTGATTCAGGGCGTATCGGCTGGCGAATATATCTTCTTTGATGATTTCCACCCGCAGGCGCGGGGTGTGATTGTGGTGAAGTAAGTGGGTAAAACCCAAATATTGAACCACGGAGCACACAGAGAACACGGAGGCTCACAGAGAAATGCATGCTTTTTAAAAGCTATTTGATGTGAGTTTTTGAGAATTTCAAAATACAGTGTTCTGGGTTTATTACGCTATATGTGGCACGGGGCTTAAAAATCCCCTTGAAGCACGCCGAAGCGAGGAATAAGCGGCTCGGGGTTTCGGAAAAGGGGTAGCGAGGCAGCGAGCGAGCAGCCTTTTTCGCCGAGGTGATTATCCGCAGCGAGGGGCCTTCGTGCTGGTCGGGGCGGCCTTCTTTGCTTCCTTTCTTGGCCGTTCAAGAAAGGGAGTCCCACGCGGGGGACTCCCGCACCTAAATTAACGTGCCGAAGGCACTAAAAAGACAAGAACTACGTAACTTTAGTGAAGTGTAAGGTGTTCTTGGCAGTAAAACTTAAGCCTTAAGTTACAGAGTTAAAGTCATCGTTATCGTTGCGGGTTACAAAGTGAGTTTGAAGAATTTTTAAAGGTTAAAGACTATGGAACAAGTCGCATTTATTGTCTGGCGTGAAAGCGTTGAGGCGTTGCTGGTGGTGGGGATTTTATATGCTTGGCTGCGCGCCAATCCGGTGGCTGGCCAACGTGGTATGGCTTATCTCTGGGGTGGTGTGGGCCTCGGTTTGGTGCTGTCGGGCTTGCTGGCGCTGACGCTATTAGGCGTTTCTAGCTGGCTAGATGATACGGCTCAGGAGTATTTTCAGGCCGCAATGCCGCTCGTGGCTGCCGCGCTGATCGTGCAGATGGTGGTGTGGATGCGTAAAAATGGTCGTAGCCTTAAGCGTGAATTAGAAGGTGGCCTTGCCAGTAATGCGGCAGAAAAAAACTGGTGGGGCTTGTTGTTTTTAGTGGCTCTGGCCGTGGCGCGTGAAGGTAGTGAAACCGTGGTGTTTTTATACGGCAGCGTGGCCGGTAGCAGCAATGGTGGATCGCTTGCGCTTGCGGGCCTAGGTGGTTTTGTGGCGGCCATGGCAACCTTCCAGCTTTTGCAATTGGGCGGCAAATATATTTCTTGGCGTTGGTTTTTTAAGATTACTGAAATCTTGCTCTTGCTTCTGGCGGGCGCAATGTTGAATTCAGGCGTAGAGCATTTGATTGGCATGGGTGTTTTGCCTGCGATGATTGATCCGCTTTGGGATAGCTCGGCTTGGCTAGATGAAAGCATGGGCGTGGGTAAATTACTGGCCGATTTTGCAGGCTATCGTTCGCACCCCGCTTTATCTTTGCTGGTAATTTGGAGTAGTTATTGGATTGCAAGCACTTGGCTGCTGCGCCGCGTGAGTCGTACAGGGCAATGACTATTTTGAATTCGCGTACCGCTCAGTTCGGTAACTTTTTAAGGGACCACGCGCATTGGCTGCGCAAGCTGCAATGGGTAGTGGTGTTCTTTTATTTATTTCTGCTGATTATCCCCACCATGGTCAGCTTGCCTGATGAAAGCGCGCGGGTTTTTAATCATCTGGTGATTTTTGCGCAGTTTGCATTTTGGGGGATCTGGTGGCCATTTGTGTTGATCTCCATGCTGCTGATGGGCCGTGTCTGGTGTGGCTGGTTTTGCCCTGAGGGCATGCTCACTGAATGGGCCAGCGAGCGCGGGCGCAATCATCCCATCCCTCGCTGGATACGCTGGCAGGGCTGGCCCTTTGTGGCTTTTGCCTGTACCACCGTCTACGGTCAGCTGCTCAGCGTTTATCAATACCCGCTGGCGGCGATGTTGGTGCTGGGCGGATCAACGGTGGGGGCGCTGGGAGTGGGTTATTGGTATGGGCGCAGCAAGCGGGTGTGGTGCCGTTATCTCTGCCCTGTGAATGGCGTGTTTAACTTGTTAGCCAAGTTGGCTCCTTGGCATTACAAGGTGGATGTGGGCGCTTGGAAAACACCGCAGCAGAAAGTGATTCCGGTTAACTGCGCGCCGCTCGTGCCGATGCGCAATATGCAAGGTGCTACCGAGTGCCATATGTGCGGGCGTTGCAGTGATTATCGCGGCGCAATTGCCTTGAGCGTGCGCTCTCCCGAAGCCGAAATCACCCAAGTTGCCAAGGGTAGCGGCTGGGAAACCGTGCTGATTTTGTTTGGCCTGATGGGGCTGGCGGTGGGCGCGTTTCAGTGGACGGCAAGCCCGTGGCTGGTGGATGCCAAGCAGATGATGGCCGAGTGGCTGGTGAATCGCGAGATCTTCTGGCCACTGCAAGACAATGCGCCTTGGTGGATTCTGACGCATTACCCCGAGGTGAACGATAGCTTCTCTTGGCTAGATGGTGGCCTGATCGTGGCCTATATTGGCGGCAGCATGTTGTTTTTGGGCAGTAGCCTGTACCTGTGTTTAAAGCTGGCAGATTGGATCTTGCCCAAGCGAGATGCTTTTAGCGTGCATAAGCTGACGCAATCCTTTATCCCTGCTGCGGCTTGTGGCGTGTTTTTAGGCTTGTCGGCGCTTACGGTGAATTTACTTAAGCATGAAGGCGTGGCAACAGCATGGGCACCTACCACCAGAGCAGTGTTATTAAGTCTGGCTTTGTTATGGTCGCTTAGATTATTTTGGCGTTTGGCTAGCCAACGCACGCTGCAATGGTGGCCACGTTTAGGTGCGTTGGCATTGGCAAGTTTAGGCTTGGCTTTATATGGCTGGGCTTGGGTCTTATTGTTTTTTGTTTGGGCTTGAGTCGTCTGAAAAAACAGCAGGCTCTTTGATCTTACACATTGAGTTCTGCTGCACCGCAACCTAAGCTGAAAGAACGATCTTAAGGGGACGGCGATGTCAGATTTAAATTTTTTTGCAGAACAATCACAGCGTTATGCCGATTTACAGCACAAATTAAGGCAGTCGACCGATCCTTTTGGCCTGATGGCCAGCTCGCGCAAAGCGCAGCAAGCGTGGTTGCAAAACCCACAGGCCCTATCCAATGTGCTGTTTCGTTACGTGAATGACGTCACTAAATGGCAATCCTTTACCGCGCGGCGCTTTTGGGGCGAGGCGGATAGCGATGTTTTTCCACCTCATCCAGAAGACGTGCGTTTTGCCGACCCCATCTGGAGCGATAACCCTTTTTGGGATGGCATTAAAGAGTGGTATTTGCTCAATACCCATTGGCTGCAAGATACGCTCTACGCCACGCCTGACATGGGCGAGCACGAAAGAAACCGTAGTGCATTTTGGCTGCGGCAAGTGCTCAATGCCGCAGCGCCAACCAATTTCTTACTGACTAATCCCGTGGCCATTGCCAAGGCATTAAGTACCAACGGTGAAAGCCTAGTCGCGGGGTTTAAAAACTTTAAGGAAGATAAAGCACGTGGTGATATCAGTATGACTGATATGAACGCGTTTAAGGTGGGTGAAAACCTAGCCACCACGGCGGGAGCGGTGGTGTATCGCGGCCGCTTGCTGGAAGTGTTGCATTATGAAGCCACTACACACACGGTGCACAGTGTGCCGTTGGTGCTGGTTTCCCCTTGGATTAATAAGTATTACATCCTTGATATTAATGAGAAAAAAAGCTTGGTGAAGTATCTAACTGACCAAGGTTTCTCCGTATTTATTACTAGCTGGAAAAATCCCGATGGCAGCATGCGCGATGTGGCTTTTGATGATTATTTAAGCGATGGCGTGGCGCAAATTATTAAAGTAGCGCAAGAAATCAGCGGCAGCGAGCAGGTGCATTTGCTTGGCTATTGCTTAGGAGGCACGCTGGTGGCAACTTATCTGGCGTGGGCAAATCGGCAGATGCCGGGCAAAGTACCGGTGGTTTCCGCAACCTTACTCACCACGCTAACTGATTTTGAATACCCTGGTGATATCGAAGTCTTTTTGGATGAAGAGGGCCTTGATTTTATTGATAGTGTGATGGAGAAAAAAGGTTATCTGGATGGCAAAGATATGGCTGCCTCATTCAGAATGCTGCGCTCCAATAGCCTAATCTGGAATTACTGGGTGGATAATTACCTACTAGGCCAAACGCCGAGTGAATTTGATGTTTTATATTGGAATATGGATTCCACTCGTATGCCAATGAAAATGCATCGCACCTATTTGCGCGAGTTATATTGGAAAAATAAACTGGTTCAGCCTGATGCTTTAGAAATCTGCGGTCAAAAAATCGACTTAGGCCAAATTAAGCAGCCACTCTTTATGGTGGGCGCGGAAGAAGACCATATTGCTCCTTGGAAGCAGACCTATACGCTGGCTGATCGCAGCGGTGGCGATGTTACCTTTACCCTCTCTACATCCGGCCATATTATCGGCATCGTTAACCCGCCAGGCCCCACATCCAAACGTAGCTACTGGCAGGGCGTGCCGAAAGCGGGTGAGAGCGCTGAAGACTTTTTAGCGCGGCAAAAAAAGGTAGCAGGCTCTTGGTGGCCTAACTGGGTGGAGTGGCTTAAACCGCAGTGTGGCGAGCAGGTAAAACCAAAACTATCCAGCCGCGCCCATCCTCAGCAAGGGGCTGCACCGGGGACTTATGTTTTGGAATAGTGGCTTAAAACCCAAATCTTGAACCACGGAGGCCACAGAGAACACGGAGTTTCACGGAGAAAACCAGGTTTTTATTTAAGGATTTTTGAATCATAAAAATTTGGATTCATATCGCAGCTCATGGCACGGGGCTTAAATTTCCCCTTGAAGCCGCGACACGAAGAATAAGCGGATCGGGGTTTCGGAAAAGGGGGTGCGAGGCTTGCTCCCGCGCAGCCTTTTTCGCCGAGCCGATTATCTGCAGCGAGGGGCCTTCGTGTTTTTGAGTTTGTGGTTTTGCTTCCTTTCTTGGCCGTTCAAGAAAGGGAGTCCCACGCGGGGGATTCCCGCTCCTAAATCAACGTGCCGAAGGCACTAAAAATAGGGGGCGCTGCGTAACAGCGGTTAAGTAAAAACCACTACGGGTTTTAATTTATTCTAAGGCGGGCGGAAGCCCGCCTTAACACTTTGAGCCAGCTCAACGCTATCCGCGTTATCTCGTGTTAAAAATGATATGGTATTTTGATATTGTTGCGAACACAGTCCCTCAGTGATAATGGGGGCAGCGATTTAGGCTTGGCCCCTTTGCCTTACGGTATCGGCGTCTAAAAAGACTTGATGATGATTGGCTTAATGCACACAAGGAAAAGATATGGCAACGCGTAACGATTTAGCAAATGCAATCCGCGCTTTAGCAATGGATGCAGTTCAAAAGGCGAACTCCGGCCATCCAGGCATGCCGATGGGTATGGCGGAAATTGGCTTGTCGCTGTGGGGCAACCACATGCGCTTTAATCCAGTGAACCCACATTGGGCTGATCGCGACCGTTTTATCTTATCTAACGGCCACGGCTCTATGCTGCAATATGCCTTGCTGCATCTGACTGGCTACGATGTATCGATGGATGATCTTAAAGCATTCCGTCAGTTTCACTCTAAAACGCCTGGCCACCCAGAGCTGCATTACACCCCTGGCGTAGAAACCACGACCGGCCCGCTGGGCCAAGGTATTACCAATGCAGTAGGTTTTGCGCTGGCAGAAAAACTATTGGCGCGCGATTTTAATAAGCCGGGCCTAGATATCGTTGATCACCACACCTATGTGTTCCTTGGCGATGGTTGCCTGATGGAAGGCATTAGTCACGAAGCTTGCGCTCTGGCTGGCACATGGGGCCTCGGTAAGCTGATTGCATTTTGGGACGATAACGGTATTTCTATTGACGGCCATGTAGAGGGCTGGTTTACCGACGATACCCCTAAGCGCTTTGAATCTTACAACTGGCATGTGCTATCGGTAGACGGCCACGATGTAGACGCGCTGGATGCAGCTATCGTTGCTGCTAAAGCGGTCACAGACAAGCCAACGCTGATCTGCTGCAAAACGATTATTGGTAAAGGCTCGCCAAATAAAGCCGCCAGCCACGATTGTCACGGCGCGCCACTTGGCGATGCTGAGATTGCCGCAACGCGCGCAGCCATTGGCTGGAACCACGGCCCGTTTGAAATCCCTGCCGATGTATACGCAGGCTGGGATAAAAAAGAATCTGGCGCTCGTTTAGAGTCCGATTGGGATGCCCTGTTTGCTAAGTACGCAGCAGCTTACCCAGCGGAAGCAGCAGAATTCAAACGCCGTATGAGCAATGAATTGCCAGCGAATTGGCAAGATGTGGTGAAAGCTGCGATTAACGATGCCAACACCAAGGCAGAAACAATCGCCTCACGTAAAGCATCACAAAACGCGCTGAATGCCTATGCGCCACAAGTGCCAGAACTCCTTGGCGGCTCGGCTGATTTAACTGGCTCTAACCTGACCAACTGGAAAGGCTGCGTTTCACTGAAGCGTGAAGGCAATGAGCTGATTGGTAACCATATCAGCTACGGCGTGCGTGAATTTGGGATGAGCGCCATTATGAATGGTGTGGTGCTGCACGGTGGTTTCCGCCCTTACGGCGCAACCTTCCTGATGTTCTGCGAATACGCGCTGAACGCGCTGCGCATGGCGTCCTTAATGAAGACCAATAACCTCTTCGTTTACACCCATGATTCGATTGGTTTGGGCGAAGATGGCCCAACGCATCAGCCGGTAGAGCAACTGCAAACCCTGCGCTGCATTCCAAACCACCATGTATGGCGTCCATGCGACACCGTAGAATCGATGGTGGCTTGGGCTCATGCAATCGAACAAAAATCAACGCCTTCATCCCTGATCTTCAGCCGTCAAAACTTAATGTTTATGGCGCGTGATGAAGCCACCATCGCCAATATCAAGAAAGGCGGCTATGTACTCAAAGACGTGGCAAACCCTGCTGTGGTGCTGATTGCTACTGGTTCTGAAGTTGAGCTGGCAGTAAAAGCTGCTGAAGCCTTGGCCGCAGAGGGTATTGCTGCTCGCGTGGTTTCTATGCCATCGACCAATGTATTTGATGCGCAAGATGCTGCTTATAAAGCCGCAGTATTACCACGCGGAGTAGCCCGTTTAGCGATTGAAGCTGGCACATCTGATTTCTGGCGCAAATACGTTGGCCTAGAAGGCGATGTTGTGGGCATGGATACTTTCGGTGAATCCGCTCCGGCTGGCTTGTTGTTCAAGCACTTTGGCTTTACGGTAGAAAATGTAGTGGCTAAGGCCAAAGCAATCATTGCTTAATTGATTTTAGCTTTATAAAAAAACGGGCCACTTGGCCCGTTTTTTTACAATATTTTCCCTGATTAGGTCTCTAGCTTCATTTTTTTCCGCGTACCTTAGTTTGTTAATGTTAAGGGATATCCTTCTTAGGGGCGCAGCAAACAGCATCCCTATATTTTATTTTTTTGTAGTCAATGTTTTACTCATGCCACTGCGCTCTATTTATTTATAAATCAAGGGTAAATACGCTAGATACTTTTCCCTTGGAATAGGTCTCTACAAATTTAAAGCCAATACTCTGCAATAGCTTAATTGAGCGCTGATTATCTTCGTCGGTGATGGCAAAGAGTTTAGTTAGGCCAAGTGTTTGTTTGGCGTAGGTTAGCGCGGCGCTTGCTGCCTCTTGCGCATATCCAAGGCCTGCGAATTGCGGTAATAAGGCATAGCCAAGATCGGCGTCAGCTAAATAATCGCGTTTAAAAAAGCCGCAAATGCCGATTGCCTCAGCCGTGCTATTTAAACGGACAATATAAGAACTATAGCCATATTGCTCTTGCATTTTAATGGGGCCTGCCAGCAAAAATTGTTTGGCTTGTTCTAATGTCCGAATTCCTCGGTCTCCAATATACTGATGCCAAGATGGATTATTAATCAGCTCTAAATAAAAAGGCGCATCTTCAAGGCTAATTTTATTTAAGTTTAAACGCGGTGTAGTCATGATTTGCATTGTTTAAATCCATATGAAATAGCAGTGTTTTGATACTAACTATTTACACTAAAACTTGGCGTGTTTCTTTGAAAAACTGATGAATTTGCTGCTCAATTTTCTCATCAATCATCAACTGTGGCCGTTTGCCGTGTGGGCAGGCAAGCGCTGGCGTGGTGCCAAATAGCCGGCAAATCAGTGGGCGCTCCATATAAACCGTACAGCCTTGCTCGCCAAGATGCGGGCAGCTCAGATTTTCCAGTGCTTTTTCCTGTTCTGCGGCACTTTTGCGTGGCAGCCTCGCCATTTCCTCGCTAGAGGTGGTAACAGGCCCACAGCAGTCATGGCAGCCTGGAATACACTCGAAAGAGGGAATGCGCTGGCGAAAAAAACGGATTTTGTTGCTATTCATGAGGGCATATCGTTTTGGATGCAGAACGGCACCATTTTAAGGCAGTTTGTAGTGCGCTAGATGGGGAACATGACCGTTTGTCTTAAGGCTAGGCTGTGAATGTTGTTTTTTTTGCCGCGTTTACTTGAAATTTGTAGCAAAGGCATCATCTGTGGCCCTATAGCATGCGCACATATTGCGTTTTTTAATGATGCATTTTTAGCATCATACTTTGGAGTTTTAGAAATGGTACAAGCCACAGCAAGCCACCTTTTAGTAAGCAGCGAAGCCAAATGTGAAGAACTGAAGCAGGAAATCTTGGCAGGTGCTGATTTTGCGGCCGTGGCTAAAAAGCACTCTAGCTGCCCTTCTTCTGCACAAGGCGGTGATCTGGGCTCGTTTGGCCCAGGCATGATGGTTCCAGAATTCGATAAAGTGGTGTTTTCTGCTCCACTGAACGAAGTTCAAGGCCCAGTAAAAACCCAATTCGGTTACCACTTGTTGATCGTAAATAGCCGCGGTTAATCAGCATCTATTAAGCGGGTTATAAAAAAAGCGCATTCCATATTGGAATGCGCTTTTTTATTTCTAAAAATAAATTAATTTATTTTTAGAAGCTGTAGTTTGCACCAACAGTGAATGTTGATAGTTTCAAATTTTCAATTTTTGCATATTGATTGTATTCTGCACGCAAGCTAAAGTTTTTATTGAATGCATATTGTGCACCAATACCAAACAATGCTTTAGTTTCAGTTTTTTCATTAGATTTTGAGTAAGCGAGCACATCAGCGTTTATTTCTGCTGTTACTTTGATACTTGCAACACCTAGACGACCAAATACGCTAAATGCATCGTTGAATGGGTAAGAAGCCAGTACAGATGCTTGTACTGCATTTGCTTTAACAGATGCATTAGCAAGCCCGTAGTAGTTTTCTTCAGCTTTGCCAAAATCACGGTAGCCTAATTCAGCGGCTAGATATGGAGAGAACTTATACCCGCCATTAATACCCCAAGCGGTGTTGTTTTTGTCTAGAGAGTTATTGTTAACATCTACGGACATGTTACTGCTACCTACATCAGCTCCAATGTAAAAACCTTCAGCAAATGCTGGCGATGCAATTAGAGTGGATAAAATTAAGGAAGCAAGAATATTTTTTTTCATTTTTTTCTACAAAAGAATATTAAAGAGATAATTCAAGGAGTAAGTAAAACTACTTATTCCTTTTTAATTCCCATATAAATGGGGGCAAATAATAGCATTAACTTTTATGGTTTATGTTATGGTTTTTGTCGTAAATATTTCCGAGTATTAGAGGACATATGCTTTATGATGAATTATCCAATCATGCTTGCATATGCATATGGTCTGAATAAAAAACGCCACTTTAATATAAAGTGGCGTTTTTTATTTTTGGGAGCAGATACGTAAGATTACATCTCCTGCAGCACTTCAATTCCCAATAAGTCCAGACCCGTTTGCATGGTTTTTGCGGCGGCCTGGCAGAGTGCCAAGCGGCTGCTACGGATATCGCCTTCGGCTTTTAGCACTGGGCAGGCGTCGTAAAAGCGCGAGAAGCGGGTGGCAAGGGTGTAGAGATAGCTGCATAAAACGTGCGGGCAAGTGTCGTTTGCCGCTTGCTGCAGTGTATCTGGGAACTGCACTAGGATGAGTGCGAGTGCGTGTTCGGCTGGCTCGATGAGCTCGATTTTTGCGTTGGCAGGCACTTCACCCGCCTGACGGAAGATGCTGGCGATACGGGTGTAGGCGTATTGCAGATACGGCGCGGTATTGCCTTCAAAGCTAAGCATGCTATCCCAGTCGAATACATAATCGCTAGTGCGATGCTTGGATAGATCTGAGTATTTTACCGCAGCAATACCTACTGCATGGGCGATATGCTTGCGGGTCGCCTCATCCATATTTGGATTTTTACTGCTGACTAAATCAAAGGCGCGGCTTTCCGCTTCTGAGAGTAAATCCACCAGCTTGATCAGCTCGCCACTGCGGGTTTTGAATGGTTTGCCATCATCGCCCATCATCGTGCCAAAGGCGACGTGTTCTAGGTGCGTGTCAGCAGGCACAAAGCCTGCTTTGCGAGCAAGGGTAAACAACTGCTGGAAGTGCAGCCCCTGACGGGCATCAACTACATACAGAATGCGGCTTGCACCCAGTACACCAGTGCGATAGCGGGCTGTGGCTAAATCGGATGTGGAATAAAGAAAACCACCGCCTTGCTTTTGTACAATAAAGGCGGCCGCATCACCGTCTTTATTACGGAATTCTTCAAGAAATACCACTTGTGCGCCTTGGCTTTCGGTGAGTAAACCTTGGGCACGCAGATCATCGATCACGACGGGTAAATCATCGTTATAAGAGGATTCGCCTTTCACATCATCACGGGTCAGTAATAGACCTAGCTTTTGGTAAACATCTTCGCAATGCTTCATTGAGATATTCAGGAAGCGTTGCCATAGCTCACGCACTTCAGCGTCGCCCGATTGCAGTTTCACGACATATTCGCGGGATAAATCAGCAAAAGCTGGGTCAGCATCAAAGCGTACTTTGGCAGCGCGGTAGAAGCCTTCTAAATCGCCCAGTTCTAATTCTGTATTTTGATTTTTGTTTTCCAGCATATAGGCGGTCAGCATGCCAAATTGCGTGCCCCAATCGCCTACATGATTCTGGCGGATTACTTTATGGCCCAGATAGCCGTAAATACGGGTTAGCGAATCGCCAATAATACTGGAGCGCAAATGGCCCACGTGCATTTCTTTGGCTAGATTTGGTGAGGAGTAATCGATGACAACGGTTTCAGCTAGGGCGACACCGGCGCCTAATTTTGCATCTGTGTGTTGCTCAGCTAGTGTCTTGCTTAAGTACTCATTACTTAAAGTAATATTAATAAAGCCAGGGCCAGCAATTTCAAGCTTATCGGCAATGCCTGCCAGATCAACACAGGCCACAACTTGCTCTGCCAGCTGGCGTGGATTCATTTTAAGTGCTTTGGCCGCCCCCATAATGCCATTGGCTTGATAGTCGCCAAATTCAGGCTTTGATGCCATTTGAATATTTGGAGTGGCATCCGGTGCGCCAACTTGGGCTAGCGCAGCGGCAAAACGGGATGAGATTAGGTGGTGAACGGCCATAATGGATACTCGGTATGAATTTAGCCTCTATTGTAATCTCAATTAGCCGCTGGCGATCAGCTACTTAAGCAAAGCAATTTAGAATACTAAATGTCTATGGCCGTGATAAATACCGATGATGAGATTCGATAATATTTTGTTTGTAGCTCGATGAGAAAGCTAATTTGCAAGGATAGCTTTGCTACAAAAGCTATTTATAGAGGGGTTTATTTCACAGAATGGATTGATAAGCACGATCAAGGCTTGGCAATGCTTGCTAAGCACTCTATTCTTAAATGAAAAATAGCATGTTACTGGCAGGGTGCCGCTGTGAAGCATTTGTTTGAACTAGGGATACATTAATGGCACTAGATCAAAATGAAGATTGGATGTTAGAGGATGACGAGGACGAGTCGTTAGCCTCAGGGCTAATTGTACGTCAGCCTTGGAAACTGCTGATTGTGGACGATGAGCCTGATGTTCATCGGGCTACGGTCTTGGCATTAAAAAACATTACATATAAAGGCCGTGGCCTAGAAATTTTGCATGCTTATTCTGGGCAGCAAGGTTTTGAGGTATTGGGCTCTAATACAGATATTGCTTTAACTATATTAGATGTAGTGATGGAAACCGATGACGCTGGTCTGCGTTTAGTTAAGCGTATTCGTGATGAGCTAGGCAATCAATTAGTGCGTATTGTTTTGCGCACCGGGCAGCCTGGGCATGCGCCAGAGCAGCAGGTGGTGCTTGAATACGATATTAATGATTACAAAACTAAAACTGAACTCGTTGCTAATAAAATATTTACCACGGTCATTGCTTCTTTACGTAGCTTTGAAAGCCTGCATGCCCTAGAAAAAAGCAGCCAAGGCTTAGCAAAGATATTGGAAGGGGCAACCAATCTTTATCAATTGCATTCATTAAAAGAATTTGCCTCTGGTGTGTTAAAGCAAATTGGTGCAATTCTAAATTTAGGCGAACATGGCATGCTATGTGCCCAGTCTAAAAGCGATCAGCAGTGCTTAGAGATTCTGGCAGCTACGGGCCCATTTAGCTCGCTATTAGATGGTGATATGTTGCCTGAGGATAGCCATTTATTATTGGCCTTAAATACAGCATTAAAAACTAAATGCAGCCAATCTAATTATCCCTATGAAATTTTATATATTGCAGGCCGTAATAGTTATGATTTTGTAGTGCATTTTTCTCCGCCTTGGCCATTAGAGATGGTGGACAGAAATCTATTAGATATTTTCTGTGAACGTATTTCTGCGGCAATGGATAATCTTTATCTTTACCAGCAATTACGCCGTTCTCAAGAGGCCACGGTGATGGCTTTGGCCGATTTAGGCGAGTTTCGAGATCAAACCACTGGGGACCACGTATTGCGGGTGCAAAGGCTGACCGATGCAATTGCTGGGCGTTTAAAAGCCAAAAATGCTTTTCCTGATGAAATGGATAATGCGTTTATGGAAATGGTGGGTATGGCAAGTATTTTGCATGATGTGGGCAAGGTGGGAACGCCAGATCATATTTTGTTTAAGCCTGGCCGCTTGACCCCAGAAGAGCGCGAAATCATGAATCAGCACGCACCGATGGGGGCACAAATTTTAGCTAGAACGGTGGCGCTGGTTGAGGGTACAACTTATTTATCTTTAGGTGCGGAAATAGCGGCAGGGCATCATGAGCATTTCGATGGCAATGGCTACCCCTTGGGCGCTAAGGATTACGAGATTCCGCTTTCGGCCCGCATTGTTGCTTTGGTGGATGTGTTTGATGCTTTGCTGCATAAGCGCCCGTACAAAGAGCCTTGGCCTTTAGAAGAAACAATGGCTTATATTCGCGAGCGCTCTGGCACCCAGTTTGATCCGCAGGTGGTGTCGGCTTTGGATGAGGTAGTGGCGGAAGGCTTGTTGCCTTTGGATTTGTTGCAGGACCCTGCTGATTGAGAGGGCACGGCATGCCGTGCCCTCTCAATCTTATTTGGTTTTAGACGTACTCATATTGCCGGGCTTGAGCCGTGGCAGGGCAAGGCCATCTTGATTAAAGACATGGAAGGCAGCCGCAGGCGCGGATACTTCTAGTGTATCGCCCAGATTTACTTCTCTATCCCCATCCCCACGCACCACAATATCTTGCCCATTTGCTAGGGTGATATACACGTAATTGGCCTCGCCTAAGTGCTCAACAATACTCACCGTGCCACTAAAGCGCTCATTGTGGCGAGCATCTTCGGCGAGATGCTCGGCGCGAATGCCCACTTTAACCAAGTCTCCGGGCTTGGCGCTGCTGCCATTTACTTCGGCAATGATTTTATCGCCTGTTGCCAGCTCGATTTCTACATTTTGGCTGGATGCCTGCAGCACCATGCCATCGATCAGATTCATTTTGGGCGAGCCAATAAAAGTGGCCACAAACAAATTGGCCGGCTGTTGGTATAGCTCGAGCGGGGTACCAGCTTGCTGGATTTTGCAATCGCTCATCACCACAATTTTATCCCCCAGCGTCATTGCTTCGACCTGATCGTGGGTGACGTAAACAATAGTGGCATTTAGGCTGCGATGCAGTTTGGCGATTTCTAAACGGGTTTGTACCCTGAGTGACGCATCCAGATTAGAAAGCGGCTCATCAAATAAAAATAGCTTAGGCTCACGCACAATCGCTCGGCCAATTGCCACGCGCTGGCGCTGCCCGCCGGATAGCTCACGCGGTAGGCGCTCTAGCAGATGGTCAATTTTTAAAATACCGGCGGCGTGGTGGATGCGCTTTTCAATAGCGGCTTTGTCTTCACCGGCCACACGCAGGCCAAACGCCATGTTTTTATACACATTCATATGTGGATACAGCGCGTAGCTTTGGAAAACCATGGCAATGCCACGCTCGGCGGGCGGTAGATTATTAACCACTTTATCGTCGATCAGCATCTCGCCGCCACTGATGCTTTCTAGGCCGGAGAGCATGCGTAGCAGGGTGGATTTGCCACAGCCTGAAGGGCCAACTAAAACTACAAATTCACCGTGTTTAATATCCAGATTAATATCGGTCAGAATCTGGGTTTTTTTGTCGTAAGATTTGCTTAAGTGATTGAGTTTTACAGTTGCCATTACATGCTCCATGAAGGGCCGGAATAAGAGAGGGTTTTCTCTGTGAAACTCCGCGTCCTCTGTGTTCTCTGTGGTTCAAGATTTGGGTTTTATAGCCAAAGTTTATTTAACCGCACCGGAAGTCAGGCCGCGGATCAGTTGTCTTGAGAAAATCACATACATAATCAGCACTGGAATCACTGCTAGGCTTAGTGCTGCTAGTACCGAATTCCAATCGGTGACGTACTGTCCAATAAACTGCTGCACGCCCAGCGTGACGGTTTTGCTGGAATCGCCTGGGGCTAAAATCAGCGGAAACCAGAGGTCATTCCAGACTGGGATCATGGTAAACACCGCCACGGTGGCCACTGCAGGGCGAATCAGTGGCAGGATAATCTGGAAGAAAATTTTGAACTCCCCCACGCCATCGCAGCGCGCCGCTTCTTTTAGCTCTTTGGGTACTTGAGCAATAAATTCGCTGAGAATCATCACCGCCAGTGGCAGGCCTTGGGCGGTGTAAACCAGCACCAGCGCGGTGAGGGTGTTGATTAGATCTAGCTTTACGATCAGCTCTAAGATTGAAACGGTGCCAAGGCGGATTGGCACCATAATGCCGATGGCCAGAAACAGCGCCAGCAGGCGGTTGCCGCGAAACTTGTATTCAGATAAGGCCCATGCGGCCATCGCGCCAAACAGCAAAATCAGCGCCAGCGAAATCAGCGTTACCGACAAGCTGTTGCCAAAATAAAGCAAGAAATCAGACTTGGCTAAAACCTTTTGAAAGCCGATCAGGGAGAAGGTGTCGCTATTGGGCAGCGCCAGCGGGTCATCAAAAATGGCCGAGCGGCTTTTTACCGAGTTAATCAGGATCAGTAGGATAGGAAACAGCGCCAGTAGCGTGTAGCAGAGCAAAGTCAGCTGCACCACCAGGCCCCCAGTTTTGAGTTTTTTCATCGTGTTCTCACTTTAATAGCTAACAAAGCATCGTAGGATCGTAGATCGTAGGGGGGCACAGTTTCATCGTGGCCCACGCGGCAGCCAGCATTCACCCAGAGCGCTAGCGACTTCTACCCCACGCGTGGGCACAAAATCGTGTCCACCCTACGACTCTGTATGCACAGAATTTTTAGGCATTTTTTTTATATAAAAACTTACAACTCAAACCTTTGCAGTTTGCGTTGTACCAAGAAGAAATAAGCGCCTACGCCGCTCAGAATCACTAAGAACATCATGGTGGCGACGGCTGCGCCCATGGTGGGGCTGCCAATCTGGCTTTGGTAGCCAAAAAAGGTGCGGTAAAACAGCGTGCCCAAGATATCCGTGCTGTAGTTGGGGCCAGCAATCGCGCCTTTCACAGAGTAAATCAGATCAAACGCATTAAAGTTGCCAACAAAGGTCAGAATGGTGACAAGCCCTAGCGTGGGCAGAATGAGCGGCAGCTTGATTTCCCAGAAAATACGTAAGCTGCTTGCGCCTTCAACGTGGGCGGCTTCGACGATATCTTCAGGCACGGCAAGCAGCGCGGCATAAATCAGCATCATTGGAATGCCAACAAACTGCCAGACTGAGATCATGGCTAGCGTAATTAGCGCCGATCCTTCATTACCTAAAAATGGCGCAAAGTAATCCGCTAAGCCAGCGAAGCCCATCAGTTTTTCACCCACTCCCCACAGCGGCGAAAGAATCAGTTGCCAGATAAAACCAATAATCACTACAGATAGTAGGGTGGGTAAGAAAATCAGCGTGCGGTAGGTTTTTGCGCCTTTTAAGCTTTTTAGACTGAGCAGCGTGGCCAGCAATAAGCCAATCGGGTTTTGGATGAGTAGGTGCAGTAAAAAGAATTTACAGTTATTCCACATCGCGTTCCAAAACGCGTGTGACCATTCTGGATCAAACAAAATGGTGTAATAGTTGGCTAGGCCAGCAAAGCTTTGCTGGCCGGTTTCACTGGTGGTGAAAAAGCCGAGGCGTAAGGTATCGAGCAGGGGTAGGGCGCTAAATACGGAATAGATCAGCACTGCGGGGGTAAGGAACACCACGATATGCCAGGGAAAATGACGCCGCATGACGTGTCTCCAAAAAAATGTCGGCAGCGATGTCGCCGCCGACCAAGATTCACAGTCGAGTGTGAAGAGGAAGAACAAAAATATTGTGGCTCTGCGGGTATTGCGTGGGCACGGCATGCCGTGCCCCTACAGCATTATTTCTGTTGTGGTTTGTACCATTTAGCAAAGCCAGCTTGCACTTGGGCTGCGGCTTCTTTTGGTGCGAGTTTGCCGTTCAATACTTGGCTGTTTACGTTCCACAGCTGGTTTTCCATCGAAGGCTCGCCACGGTTGAGTACTTGTGCGTTGAGGCGAATGGTTGAGCCGCAGCTCTTACGCCATTCCAGCATTTGCTTAGCCACTGGGTCTTTCACCGTGATCAGGTGGTTAGACAGGCTAAAGAAGCCGGTTACTTTATTGGTGTAAAGATCCGCAAATTCTTGCGAAGCCAGCCAAGACAAAAATTTATAAGCGTCTTCTTTGTTCTTAGACTTGCTGTTTACGCCCATGCCGATATCGGTATGGTCAGAGATCTCGCACTTGTCGCCAGCCTTAGGTACAGGTGGTGGGAATGCGCCAAACTCAAAACCGGCTTCTTTATTAAAGTAAGCGATGTCCCATGAGCCGGTTGGGTAGATGGCGGCTTTACCCATGGCAAATAGATTTTGGCTGTCAGCATAAGTTTGTGCCGATGCGCCTTTCGATAGGTATGGAGCCCATTTGCTCATTGCATCCCAAGCCGCTACAAATTGCGGATCAGTGAATTTAGATTTGCCAGAGATCAGTGCCTTGCGGCCTACTTCGCCCTTCCAGTAAGGCGCGCCTACGCTGGTAAAGACAATTTGATTAGATTCCCACTGATCTGCCGTGCCTAGGGCGATAGGGGTGTATTTACCACCTTTTTTAATAGCTTCGTTCACCTTTAAGAATTCATCGGTGGTTTTGGGTGGGTTAAGGCCTAATTCTTTGAAAATCTTTTTATTGTAGAAAAAGCCATGAATCACAGACGCCATCGGCATGCAAAATGCATCTTTACCATCATCGGTTTGCCACGCTACTTTGGCTGAAGCAGGAAAGCTTTCCATGCCTGCCTTGCCGTCGAGCTTATCTAAGCTGCCTTTTTTGTAATTGGCGAGCGACACATCAAACGGGCGGCAAGTAATCAGATCACCCGCAGTGCCACCGGCCAGACGCGCTGTTAGGCTAGAGTCATATTCAGTAGGGGTGGTTGGGGCAAACTTGACTTGAATCGCTGGGAATTTTTTATTGAAAGCAGGAAGCAAAACTTCTTCCCACAGTGCTTTATCATCTACGCGCCAAGATTCAATGGTTAATGTGCCTGCTTGGGCAGTGCCTGCAGCAAGTAATGCGGCCATGATGGCGCTTCGAGCAAATGTGTTCATGTAGTGACTCTCCTCAGGGTTGGCCGCAGTAGCTGTTATTTATACGCTTTGTGCGCGGCGAAATGACAATAGCACCCTTGAAAATGTGACACCAAATGGCATTTTTTGGCTGTTGTTTTTATTGTAACTATTTGATATAAAACAATATTTTGTTTTTGGTGATAGATGGGGCGTTACATTTCTTTACGTAGCTTGTTGCGAGCATGCTTATTAAAGTCGCCCTGATGTTCGCTTTACTGTATTTCTAAGTAAGATCAATTCAATATTGCATGCAACATTTTTTTACAAATCAGCATGATTGCTTACGTTATAGTCCGCTGCGCACATCTAACCTGAAAGAGATTCTGGTGATTGAATTCTACAAAATGTTGATATCTATCTGCTTACTGCTGGCTATGAATGCCCATGCAGAAAGCCTAGAGGTATTGCATTGGTGGACTTCTGTTTCAGAGAGGCGAGCAGCGGATATATTGGTGGAGCGATTAAGCAAAGAGTCTTGGGAGTGGAAAGACGCCGCCGTTCCGGGGGGATCTGGTCTTGGGGCCATGAAGGTTTTAAAAAGCCGTGTGTTATCAGATAAAGCGCCACAAGCCGCCCAACTCATTGGCCCTGCGATTGCCGAGTGGGGCGATTTAGGCTTGTTATTAGAGCTGGATGAGGTGGCAAAGCAAGGTGGCTGGGCCAAGTCGATCTGGCCTGCTCCCTATGCTTCGATCCGCTTACGGGGGCATGTGATTGCTGCACCGCTGGGTATTCATCGCATTAATACCTTGTTTTACAATCGTAAGATTTTTAAGCAGCTTGGGCTGGCGGCTCCGCAAAGCTGGCCAGAGTTTGAGCGCGCCGCAGAAAAAATTAAACGCGCGGGATTTATTCCATTAGCGCAAAGCAGCGAGCCTTGGCAGGTGGCCACCCTTTTTGAAGCGCTGGTGCTAAGCGAGGGCGGCCCTGCTTATTATCGAGATTTATTTGTGCGCCGCCGCGCCAATGCTTTTTTTGACCCGCGTTTAGGCCGCGCCTTAGAGCGGCTACGCGCTTTGCGCCGCTATATGCCTGATCCGCTCACTGAAAAAACGTGGACACAGATGGCAAAGATGCTGGCAAAAGATGAAGCCGCGATGCTGATTATGGGCGATTGGGTAAAGGGAGAATTAAACGCTTCTGGCCAACTCACCGATGAGGCCTTTAGCTGTGTGCCCGTACCCGGTACCAATGAGATGCACCTCTATAGCATCGATACGCTGGTGATGTTTGCGGGTAATTATATGAAGCAAGCGGGCCAAGAAAAGCTCGCCCAATTATTGCTTACCCCAGCGGTGCAGGCCAATTACAACCGAATCAAAGGGTCGGTGCCGGTGCGGCGCGATGCTAATGTTCGCTTAATGGATAGCTGCGCCCGATCCTCTTGGCAAACCTTTGCTAAAGGCAGCACGGTGCAAGCGCCTAGCCTGACACATCGAATGGCATCAGATGAAGCTTTAAAAGACGCGATTGTAGCGCAAGTACACCGTTTTTTTAGCGATAGCCAAATGCCAGTCAGCGAAGCCCAGCGCCGCATGGCCGGCATCGTACGAGCCCTAGGTGCAGAAGAAAAAGAGCCATAGGCTGAAAAGGAATGCTGAGAATAACACGATTTTTTATCCACTAAAGACACGAAAATAAATGCATAAGTAGTCAATTACAACCATAAAGGCCAGCTATGAGCCGTAAAATTTTAGTGGTCGATGACGATCAAAAAACCCGTACTTTATTAAAAGCTTACCTAGAAAAAAACCAGTACGAAGTGTATCTGGCGCATGACGGGGCAAGCTTTCTGGCTGAATTTGAGCGCTATCAGAGCGAGCTGAGCTTGGTGATTCTAGATGTGATGCTGCCGGATACCGATGGTTTTGCGCTTTGCCAAGCGGTGCGGCGGCAATCGAATGTGGCGATTATTATGCTGACCGCTAATTCGGATGAAACGGATCGGATCGTTGGCCTAGAGCTGGGCGCTGATGATTATATTGCCAAGCCCTATAACCCCAGAGAATTGCTGGCGCGGATTAAGGCGATTCATCGGCGTAGTGGCATTGATAGCTCGGTAACGCCGCGCTATTACCACTTTTTAGGCTTTTGCCTAGATACCGTAGAGCGCAATTTGATTGATCCTAGTGGGGCTTTAGTGGTGCTGACCGGCTTAGATTTTCAGTTGCTTAAATACTTTGCCGAGCATTCGGGGCAAATTTTGGATCGTAATATCTTAGCCGAGCAAACCCGTGGCCGCGATGTGGGGCCCTTGGATAGATCGCTGGATGTGCAAATTAGCCGACTGCGGCAAAGACTGCACGACGATGGCAAGCAGCCAGAGCTGATCAAAACCGTGAGAGGTGCGGGCTATGTGTTTTCGGCAGAAGTGACAGCTAGCAGCACAGTAATACCACCCAAATCTTGAAACACGGACTTACACGGAGAGCTCCTTTAGTGTGACTCTTTTGTTTTTCTCCGTGGTGCTCTGAGCTCTCCTTTTACTGCGTGTTTCAAGGTTTTGGTTTGGCTCTCTCCATAGGAACAGCATGCGTTTTAGATTCTTACCTCCCTCTTTGCTTGGGCGTTTGTCTTTGGTGATGGTGCTTGGGGTGCTGACTACCATGCTGATTGGCAATTGGCTTTGGGCGAATCAGCTTAAAACCAAGACCGCGCGGGAGGTGAGTGTGGCGGCGCAGCATATTGGCTCGGCGGCGGCCAGTGCGGTGCGGTTTTTTCAGAGCTTGCCGCCTAATTACCGCCCTATTTTGATCGAGCAATTACGCGATATGGGCGGCACGCGGTTTTTTGTGGGCGTGAACCGCGCCCCTGTTGCCATCCAAGAAATCCCCGAATCGCTACTGTCTAAAACCGTGCTAGAAAAAGTGCGCCAAACCTTGAGCGATGATTTGCCTCGGCTATCCGATACTCGCATCGGCTTTGCCATGCCGGATGGGCTAGTGGTATCGGATGAAGGCATCACGGTGGCAGATTTGCCGGAAGAATGGGTGCAACACACCTTATTAATTAAGCCTCGTCCCGCGCCTATCTTGGTGATTCAGGCCGAGATTGAGCCAGGTGGCTGGCTGTATTTGGCCACTTTAATGCCCGATCCTTATTTCTTAGATAATGGCAATCCACTTCCTTTAGATCGATTACTGCTACAAGGCTTAACGCTGGCCACCGTGCTGCTGATGTCCATCTTGGTGGTGCGCTGGATTACTTTACCACTGGCGGCTTTATCCGATGCGGCCGTGGCGTTTGGTAAGGGGGAATCGCCGCCGCTGCCTGAGTCGGGCAGCCGAGAGTTTATTCGTACAGCAAGGGCTTTTACCGCTATGCGAGAGCGGATTGCCCGTTATTTAGAGGATAGAGAGCGGCTATTTGCCTCTATCTCTCACGATTTACGCACCCCTATTACTCGGCTTAAATTACGTGCCGAATTACTCGACGATGAGGAGCTTAGCCAAGCCTTTCATGAGGATTTGGATGAGCTGGATATGATGGTTAAAGGCGCTTTGCAAAGCGTTAAAGACACGGATATTCATGAAAATCACACTGAGCTGGCCTTGGATCAATTGCTTGGGCGCATGGTCAGAGATGCCTCTTTGGCTGGCCACTATGTGGAATATCAGGCCTGTGGGCTGAAAGTGATGGGCAAGCCCTTGGCCTTACGCCGAGCCTTAGTTAATTTACTAGATAACGCTTTGTTTTATGGCAAGGTGGCTAGGATTGCGGCAAGGCAAGTAGAAGGTGGCGTGTGTATCAGTATTCATGATGATGGCCCGGGTGTGCCTGCTGAGGCACTCGCTACCCTGTTTCAGCCCTATGTGCGTTTAGAGCACGGCAGAAGCAGTAATCAGCAGGGCATGGGGCTGGGCTTGGGGATTGCACAGAATATTGTGCAGGCACACGGTGGTGTGTTGGAGCTATTTAATCATCCCGATGGGGGCCTGCTTGTCAGTGTGACCTTACCAGCCTAAGGCGTGGTGCGTTATTTAAGTTTTTAAATGCCTAAAGATTAAGGCTAGGCCAACCAGCGTGCCCTTGCTGTTTTTTAAATGAATCACCGATTCTTTAATGGGCATGGATTGTCGGTGTGTGCTTAATAGTAAGACCTCTCTTGGAGGAGGGGATGTTTCTATGGCACTGAGTGTAAGGTGGATGAGTGAAACTAATGGGCTGTGTTCTTCTAAAGAAATCACACGATAAATACGGTCAATATGCTTGCCAAGGACGGCCGTAGTACGGCAATTAAGTAAATGAATTGCGGCTGGATTCATATATTCCACCTCTCCATTTAAAGCCACTGCAATTACGCCATCGGCCATGCTGTTTAATATTGAGGCAATTTGCTCTTGCAGCGCGGCATGCTCATTATTGCTAGCGATCTCCTTGCTTATGCCTCGATAGCCTAAAAATTCATTTTTCTCATTAAAATAGGCTTGCCCCGAGCTGCAGATAATAATCCGGTGCTCATTGACGTTTAGGGTATAAATAAAATTATAAAAATTTTGCTGTGCATCTAATTGAGCTTTGTGTGCTCGCCAATTTTCTGTAGATAATTGATCATCACCCATTTCCCAGCGGCAGCGGCCAAGTAGTAATGATCGATCTATGGGGTGAGTTTTAAAAAAACCAGCAGAAATTTGTGTAAAACGAAAGTGTGTATCCTGTTCCCAATACCAATCTGTTGCCAGCTCTAGCAAGCTAGTAAAACGCTCACGGCTATTTTGCAACTCGACTAATAGCTCTTTATGCTGGCTAATATCATGCGCAAACATGGCCGAGCCTTCATGCAGCCCTTCTTGATTATAAAGTGGGAATAGGGTGAGTTCGAAATAGTGTAATTCGCCATCCGCATTACGATGCTGACATTCTTGCCGAATTGGGATTGAATTGATTGCTAGTTCCGCAGAAAGTAAAAGTGGCTTGTTTTGGCCTAATAAAATAGGGGAGTGATCAGAAAAATAAATCCGCGCTGCTTGATTGGCATAGACGATATTACCTTGCAGATCACGGCTAATAATGAGATCCCGTGATTGCTCCGCTAATTGTGCCATTTGTTGGAAGTGTTGTTCGTGTTTACGTAAATCTTGGGTGATCTGCTCGGCTAAATCTAATGCAGATTCATGACTATTACGCTGGCGTTGCAGTAAAACGGCAAAAGCGGTAGATAAAATAAGGCCTAAGACCCAAATTAAATATTTAAATATATTTTGTTGTGGAAATGCGCTTTGGTGAGCAAATAGGCGAACGCTCCATTGGCGGCCAGGAAATTGAATAAGCGCGTGAGCACTGAGCTCATTAAATGCTTGGGGCTGTAATTGACCTGGCTTGGGATAAAAAATAGATATTTTTTTTGCTTCAATTAGGCCAGAGGTCGATCCTGTGTCTTGTAGCTGTATTCGAACATTTTTATTAAGATCTTTGCCTAGCCAATTAATGATATTTTCTATGGATAAAACTGCATTAATTGAGCCTATAAATGCCGCCCGCCGCTCTATTTGATTTGTAGCGCCTTTATTGGGCATATAAATTGGTAGATTTATAATAAAGCCTAGCGGTGATTTTTCAGCATTTTTTAGGGGGGCAATCGCCGAAGTGACGGCTCTACCCTGATCACGAGAATATTCAATTGCAATTAGATTGAGCGTTTGGTCGCTGATATCCAAGCCAATTTGTTCATGCGTATTTGGGCCATCTGGATAAAGAAAGTCAATAATTTGATATACAGGGCGAGGGCTGGTGGTTTTTACCGTAAAACTAGGATTTTCTAATTGGCGGGAGCGGGTATAGCTTTCTAAATTTATAGATTGAATTTCGCGAATAAACTGAATAGAAACAAAATTAGGGAAGTGCCCTTGAATATTTTGTTGCTTTAAAATTTGTGTGAAGGCTTGATTCGTAAGATTGGTATTGGCAATGAAGGCGCTTTGTAAGCCTTGTAGAATGTGGTTTTCTTCTTCTAACTGATATTGAACGCGTTCTGCGTAGCTGAGAGCGAGCTGATTGAGCTGGGTTTGTGCGTAATGCTTGTGCTGAATATTGAGCCAAATTTGCAAGCCAACCGTAATCCCAAGCCCAATTGCGAATGTTCGCAGAGCAACACGGTAGTAACGCCAGAGCAATAAAATACTCATTAGGGCGAGTCCTTGCTTTGATGGTAGGAGGCGCTCTAACGGTGGTTAGAGCCTCCCTTTCTTATCGCAGCCGCAAGAAAAATGCGATTACACTGCACTCCAAGGCTTACCCAATGGGCTGAATGTTGGTTTTTGGCCACCCCAAAGTTGTTCTAGGTCGTAGTAATCACGCACTGGCGGTAACATCACGTGTACCACTAATGAGCCTGCATCAACTAATACCCATTCGCCTGATTCATGGCCTTCAGTGCTCATGATGTCATAGCCTTTTGATTTCAAATCAACGGCAACATTGTTAGCAAGCGCTCGAACTTGGCGGTTTGAGTCGCCCGTACAAACAATCATGCAGTCAAATAGATCGGTGAGCTCAGTGGTATCAAGGTCAACAATATCTTTACCCTTGATGTCTTCTAGTGCAGTCATTGCTATTGCACGCATCTGCATTGTGTATTCGTTCATTGCCATTGTTATCTGTTTCCAAAGTAATAGATTTAAAACTGTAAGGCAGTTCTAGATGTTTCTAGAATAAACGCCCGACTGCTGCAAGGTTGCTGCAATTGGGCTAAGTTCGCTTATATCTTCACCGCGTGCAAGTTTCTCACGCAGTTGCGTGGAAGAGACCGACATCAGCGGGAGAGGTAAAACGCTGATTTTACCCCGAGCCAAGGTCTCTGGGGACGCTGGTTCATATCGTTTGGCCAATTCACTGCTTATGACTTCAGGAAATTGACTAAATCCGGGGCGGTTGGCCACGACCATATGCCCTAGTTCTAACAGTTCTTGCCATCGATACCAGCTTGGCAGATGGGCAAATGAATCGCCACCTATCAGCCAGACTAATAGGCTATGCGGTTGTTCCTGTTGTATCTCTGTCAGGGTATCAAAGGTATAGCTGACACCCTTCCCCCTTACTTCCCTATCGTCACTCAGCAGGTTTTGCTCAGTGGCTAAAGCAAGGTTGAGCCATTCCAAACGCTGGGTGGGCGTGGCTTGGGGGGAGGTTCGGTGTGGTGGTACGCCAGTTGGAATCAAGCGTACTTCGCTTAAGGCAAAGGTATCTCGCAGAGAGCGGGCGAGTGCCAGATGCCCAAAATGCACAGGGTTAAATGTGCCACCATAAATCCCTAGTGCCTGCATTAGCTACGGATTTCGCCGTTGCCAAATACAATCCATTTTTCGCTGGTTAAACCATTAAGCCCAACGGGGCCACGGGCATGGATTTTATCGGTAGAGATGCCAATTTCTGCACCTAAACCATATTCAAAGCCATCAGCAAAGCGGGTAGAGGCATTAATCATCACGCTGGACGAATCTACTTCACGCAAAAACTGCCGTGATTTTGTGTAGTTTTCGGTGACAATTGCATCGGTATGATGGCTGCCCCAGCTATTGATATGCTCAATCGCTTCATCTAAATCGCTGACAATTTTGATTGCCAGAATTGGGGCCAAGTATTCAGTGGCCCAGTCTTCTTCTGTGGCGGCATTAATATGCGGCAGCACGGCTAGGGTTTTGGTGCAGCCACGCAGCTCCACGCCTTTGGCGGCGTAGATATCGGCCAGCGGTGGCAATATCAGCTCGGCAACCGTTTCGTGCACTAGCAGTGTTTCCATGGTGTTGCACGTACCGTAACGATGCGTTTTTGCGTTATCGCTAATGGCAATCGCTTTTACTGGATCTGCTTCATCGTCGATATAAACGTGGCAAATGCCATCCAAGTGCTTGATGACCGGTACTCTGGCGTCTGCGGCAATTCTGGCGGTCAGGCTTTTGCCGCCACGCGGCACAATCACATCCACAAACTCGCTCATGGTAATCAGCTCGCCCACGGCGGCGCGATCGGGTGTTTCAATAATTTGTACGGCGGTGGCGGGTAGGCCTGCAATTTTTAGCCCTTCGCTTACACAGAGTGCAATGGCTTGGTTGCAATAAAAGGCTTCGCGGCCGCCACGTAAAATGGTGGCGTTGCCAGATTTAATACAAAGGCCAGCTGCGTCTGCGGTGACATTGGGGCGGGCTTCGTAAATAATGCCAATCACACCTAAAGGCACACGCATTTTGCCGAGCTGAATGCCGGATGGGCGAAATTTGAAATCACCCATCTCACCTACTGGGTCTGGCAGGCTGGCTATCTGACGCAGGCCATCGGCCATGCTTTCAATTGTTTGGGATGTGATCAGTAGGCGATCCAGCATGGCTGGCTCTAGCTCATGTGCTTGATCCATATCGCGCTTATTTGCGGCGAGCAGCGTATCCGCGTCGCGCAGCAGGGCATCGGCAATTGCATTTAATGCCTGATTTTTGGTCTGCGTGTCCGCTTTTGCCATCAGTCTGCTGGCTGCACGGGCTTGGCGGCCCACTTGCTGCATATAAGCTTTGATATCCATTTTTCTACCTTTGGGCCTCTTAAGCTGCAATTATCAGGGTTTAGGCGGTAGTTGCAAGACTGTTACACCGACATTATCGGCTTTTTTACGATTAAACCAGTCTGGTGCAGAGCTTTGTACCGCAATAATCTGCGGGCCGCTGCTCGTATTTAGCCAGATTGGCGAGCCTGAGTCACCAGCAAGCGTATCGCAGCGATGATAAATCGTATTGTTTGGGCGTAAGCGGGTAATTTTGCAGTCTTTATGCGCTGTTAGCTCTGTATCGTGGTCTTCGGCAAAGCCCGCCTGTGTTGCTCGTGATTTTGCGCTGGCAATAACAGCTTTTAATTGGTCTTTTTTGCCGTTAAATAGCGGTAGCGGCTCTGGCGCTTTGCCATCAACTAATTTTAGCTTCAACCAAGCGATATCGTAGGCGGCAGCGGAGTCTTGGATGTAAACGTCATCCCCTTTATAAACCAAGCCCTTTTTAAAGCTAGGGTGAAAATATTGCCCGACTACTTGATAGCGCGCCTGATACTCACCTTTATGAAAGCCCGCTTTAAACCAGCGTCCTGCATCCAGCTTTTTTGCATCCATTAAGAAACAATGTGCGGCAGTAATGGCTAAATCAGGCGCGACTAGCGTGGCGGTACAGGTACTTGCTGCCACCGTTTCTAGCTGGCCAATCGCTGCAAATGGCGGAGCATAAGGGGCGGCAATAAATACCCTATCATCCTGGCCAAAAAACAAAATTTTGTTTTCTTTACTGGTTTGGGCAAAAACGCTGGAGCTGAGGGCAAGAAGAAGGATGGCGTATTTCATATCTTATTTATAAGTTTTGATCGTGCTAAATATTGCGGCTTTGGGCTGCAAAATGTATGCACAAAAAGAGGGTGAAGAATGATTAGGATAAGTTGATGACGTTTAGTTCATTCACTTATGCAAATCGTTCTTTTAAAACAACAAAAACGGGGACCGCGAGGTCCCCGTTTTTGATACAGCGTTTGATATTACTTAGCAGCAGAAGCGGCAGAAGCAGCAGATGCGTGCTTTTTAGCTTGAGCTTTTTGTACTGTAGAAGCAGCAGAAGCAGCAGCTTTCTTAGCTTGAGCTTTTTGTACTGTAGAAGCAGCAGAAGCAGCAGCTTTCTTAGCTTGAGCTTTTTGTACTGTAGAAGCAGCAGAAGCAGCTACTTTCTTAGCTTGAGCTTTTTGTACTGTAGAAGCAGCAGAAGCAGCTACTTTTTTAGCTTGAGCTTTTTGTACTGTAGAAGCAGCAGAAGCAGCTACTTTTTTAGCTTGAGCTTTTTGTACTGTAGAAGCAGTAGAAGCAGCTACTTTTTTAGATTGAGCTTTTTGTACTGTAGAAGCAGCAGAAGCAGCAGCTTTCTTAGCTTGAGCTTTTTGTACTGTAGAAGCAGCAGAAGCAGCTACTTTTTTAGCTTGAGCTTTTTGTACTGTAGAAGCAGCAGAAGCAGCTACTTTTTTAGATTGAGCTTTTTGTACTGTAGAAGCAGCAGAAGCAGCAGCTTTCTTAGATTGAGCTTTTTGTACTGTAGAAGCTGCTGGAGCAGCTTTCTTAGCGTGCTTTTCAACTTTAACTGTTTTAACAGTAGAAGCTGTCGATGCGTCAGCAGCGAATGAAGTAGCTGAAACGAAAACTGTAGCGAGCAATACGGCAAGAAGCTTGTTCATTTGATTTAGATCCTGAATGATTTATTGGGTTGGTCATGCTATGGGATGGATTATCAACACTTCCTTGCCGAAGTTCGATAAGCACTTGGTAGCAGTCTGTAACGCTATGTACGTTGGCTACGATAAAGGTAGGCGATGAGCGTAGTTACCACGGTTGCCTATAGCACGGAGCGACCCGCATCTTTTAATGGCGTTGGCCAACTCAGGGTAACGCGTGCGCCGCCTAATGGTGCATCGCTAATTGCTGCCGATCCCCCGTGCCCGCGCATAATCATTGAAACGATGGCGAGGCCAAGCCCAAAGCCGCCGGTTTGGCGATTACGGCTGACTTCTAAACGCTCAAAGGGTTGCAGCAGGCGTTGGCGCTCAGATTCTGGAATCCCTTGGCCATTATCATCAATATGTATTTGCGCCCTGCCGTTTTCCCATTGCACCGTTAGTGCAATTTGAGTGCCGCCATAGCGCCGAGAGTTGCTCATTAAATTAGCTAAGGCACGGGTTAGGTAATGACTATCTGCTTCCAAATAAGGTGTTTGGCCTGGTAGTAGATTGATAAGCTCGGGGGTAATGGAGCTTTGGCTACTAAACTCGCTGATTTGTCGCCGTAGCCACGGCAGAATTTCTATGGGCTGGGTTTCTAAATTGAGTTGGGGCTTATCTAAAGTCGACATGGTGAGCCATTCTTCGATTAACTCGTCGATTTGGCCTAGATCGCGCTCAATGGCAATAATTTGCTCGCTGGTAGACGCTCCGCTTTTTATGGCTTCTAAACGATAACGCAGCCTAGCTAAGGGGGTGCGCAAATCATGTGACACCGCATCAATCAGCGCCTTGCGGCTGGCCGTGAGTTCTTCTACATCGTGGGCCATGCGATTAAAGGTGACGCCGAGCGAATTCAGCGTTGAGCTTTCATTAAGGGTTACCCGAACACTGAAATCCCCTTCGCCCAGTTGGCGGCTTTGCCGTGCCATATGTTGTAAATCTCGCCAAAGCGGGCGCATCCACAGCCAAGTAGGCAATCCAAGCGCTGCACACATGAGTAACAGCGCCACCATGTCAGGCCAAGAAAAATTGTCCAGCCGCTGCAAATAAGGCACCGGCCCCAGTACCACCATCAGCTCGGTATGGGGGATGCGGTGTAAATAAACGTCCTGATTTTCTAGGAAAATAATGTCGCCATTGATCAGTGCCTGCTGATTACTTTTGCTGAGCGTGTAGGCGTTGAGTGTTTCAATTTCTACTGGTAGAGGCAGTTTGTTTTTAAGGCGCTTAACTTCATCATGCCAAATTGAAGGGGGTAAATCGCCAAGGGTGGACTCGATCACGCTGATGGTGGTTTTGAAAATATCCGATAGATAATGTTGATTACTGCTTTCAAATAGATTTTGATAGAGCTCATCAATCACAAAGGATGACGCCAAAAAACAGACCACCACGGTAAGATAAAAGCGTAGAAAGAGTTGGCGCATAGGGGACCGCTTGTTGGGGATGGGGATCGGGAGACTGTTATTTGTTAGTAGGTAGATATGAGGTAAAACTATTTTTTGCCCGTAAAAATCACTACGGTTTGTTGACGCTGTATTCACAATTACGCTGAGCCGTGAATTCAGCGCCAACAGACTTTAAAGACGCGATAACTTATAGTTTTTGTAGAGCGAGCTTAGCTTTTTGGCTAGGCCTATTCGTGATTTTTTGTGAGCTATGCAGTAATTTTGATTCCCGACGCTCGCTTACTCTTGCCACCAGATGTCCGTGGCAAATAAATAACCTTTATGGCGGATGGTTTTTATTTTGCGTGGCTCATGTGGATCATCATCCAGCTTTTTGCGCAGGCGTGAGATCGCCACATCGATGCTGCGATCCATTCCGTCGTACTCAATGCCGCGTAATACTTTTAATAAGTGATCGCGCGATAAAATATCGCCGGCTTGGCTGGCTAATGCCCACAGTAAATCAAAATCACCCGTGGATAAGCCTAGCGCTTCGCCGCGATAACTGGCGGTGCGGTTGCGTAAATCAACCAAAAGCTGGCCAAAATTTAGCGTAGAGCGATCGGCCGCAGGTGCTGGGCTGGATACAAGCGGCGTGCCGCTGGCCGTTTTGCGTAGATGGGCACGAATTCGGGCCAGCAACACCGAGGGCGGTGTGGTTTTAACCACGTAGTCGGTCGCGCCGATTTCAAAGCCTAGAATCTGATTCATATCGCTATTAAGCGAAGTGAGTAAAATCACTGGGCCAGTCCAAAATTCGCGGATTTCACGGCATAGCGTTAGGCCATCTTTGCCTGGCAACATAATATCGAGCAAGACCAGCGATGGTGGATTATTACGCACCGCTTCAATGAGGCCGCTGCCATCGGGTAATACTTCAACAGTAAATTCAAACGAGCGTAAAAAACTTCCAACCAGCTCCGCCAGTTCTGCATCATCTTCAACAAAAAGAATGCGATGGTTCATTATTATTCTCGTGGATTGGATTTGTTACGAAGGAAAAGCGCTTTGCAGGGTAAAACCAGTCAGTAGCGCAGTATAAGTAGCGTTGATTAAAAGCCAGCGTAACTCGCTTCGCGAGTAATGAGACAAAGGTTTTTCAGCATGCTACACCATGGTGGGAGCGCTTTGCTGGAGCAGTTTTGCCTCTCTACTTACAGATGTTTAAGCACTGATGATGAGGTACTTTTTATGTAGCTCTTCTTTGGTTTCCTTGTGTTCAGGATCAAGTGGAATACAGTCAACAGGGCATACTTGCTGGCATTGTGGTTCATCGTAGTGCCCTACGCATTCGGTGCAGAGGTTTGGATCAATTACATAGATCTCGTCGCCTTGGCTGATAGCACTATTCGGGCACTCAGGTTCGCAAACGTCGCAATTGATACATTCATCAGTAATGATTAGAGCCATGACGCAAAATCCAGTGCAATTAAACAGATAGGCAAATTGTCCCATGTTCTGCTATGCCGCGACAACGCTACTGTTAAAAAGCTGACGAGGCGTAGTGTGTCTGTCTGATTTTTGTTAAATAAAATCGATGTAATGGGCCAGAATAATGGGCGATAGCTGGGGGCCTGCGGTAGTTCAGGTTAACAATTATCTTGGTCTAGTCTAAGTCAGTAGCGCCCTTTTAGGGCAGAATGGTCTTTCCTTCATCTTTGCTTGGAGTACACCGTATGGGACTTATTGATCAATTAGCTGGGCAGTTGTTGGGCGGAAAAGAATTACCAGATGGTTTAGTTCAGTCTTTATCTGGCTTATTGGAGCAACAAGGCGGTATTTCGGGCTTGGTTGAAAAATTTCAAAACGGTGGGCTAGCCGATATCGTGCAGTCTTGGGTGGGGACTGGTGATAACTTACCGGTTAGCAGCGAGCAAATTGAAGCTGTTTTAGGTGGCGATGCTATTGGTTCTGTGGCAGAAAAACTGGGTGTTAATCCTAGCGATGCCGCAGCCAAAATTTCTGAATACTTACCGCAAATTATTAATCAACTCACTCCAAATGGTGAAGTGCCAGAAGGAAGCGGGAATTTGCTTTCAGCTGGGCTAGATATGCTGAAAGGCAAGTTGTTTGGTTGAGATTTGCGGATAAAGCGATTAGGAAAGCCCCTTGCGAGGGGCTTTTTTCTTAGCTATTAATTAAATCGCTTAAATGCCGCCCCATTCTGCGTCCCTCGCGGATGGCATAGTTGGTACCTCGGTCCTCTGGGTAGATTTGTGCCATTGAGGCTAAAAATAAGCCGTGCTGCGGTGATTCGCAGGCGGGGATGAGTTGGCTATAGTGTTTTTCAACCACGGGTTGGGCCCAGCGGGCATGCCAAACATGGTGTTGCGTGATCCAGCTCTCTTCAAATTTTGGAAACATGCGACGTAGGTGGGGCAGGGCAAAGGCCAGCAACTCGTCGTTACTCATTTGATAAAGCGCGTCGGTGTGCGGTAGGTATTTAGATAGATAAACGATGTGCTTGCCGTCATAACTCTTGGTGCTTTGAAAGTTGGTGTGTTCAATCACCCCCACAAAGGGAAAGCTTGGATCGTTTACATTGAGCCAATAGGTATCCGATAGCGAGCGATCTAACTCTAGTACCAAGCAAACATTGGCAAGATAGTTAATGCGCTTAAGCTGGGCTAAGTATTCTGGGCTAGCCCAAGACTCAATCATTTGCGCTAGCAAGGGCAGTGCTGGAGTAGATACAACGCGATCAGCAAGGATTTCTCCGCTGGTGGTTTTAATCAGCCAGCGGCCATCTTGGGGCTGGATGGATAGTACGGGAGTGCTAGTTTGTATTTCTGCCCCACGGCGCTTTACCTTGGCAGCAAGCGCTTCAACTAGGGCAACAAAGCCGCCTTTAAAGTAGGCCAGCCGCTCTTCGCCACCCTTGCCACGGCTGCCGCCGCGCAGCTTCAGCTTATTCCAAAACCACACCGCTGAGATTTGGTCGGCCACTGCGCCAAATTTGCCGCGCAGTAATGGCTCCCACACAATACGGTAAACATTGTCCCCGCCTAACTCTCTTAGCCATTCTGCGGCAGTTTTATCTTCTAGCTCTTGCCAGTTTTCTACCTTGCGGGCCTTCAGGGCCAACAGGCCTAGGCGGATGCGATCAGGGAAGGCGAGCGGTTTAAACTTGAGTAAATCCCAAGGTGTAGAAAGCTTGAAAAACTGATTGGCAAAATACATGCCGGTGTTGCTAGGGTTGATTTTTACTTTGTCGCAAAGATTCAGCTCTTTAATTAGCTGCATCACTTCTAAATCATTGGTAAACCAATGGTGATAAAAGCGATCTAGTTTCTCGGATTTTTCACCAATATCAAAGGCGGCAGCCAAGCCGCCGATATCTGCTTCGGCCTCTAGGATGATCACATCCACGCCCGCTTTGCTTAATTCATAAGCTGCTGCGAGGCCAGTAAAACCTGCACCAATAATGGCGACTTGGGTGTGCTGAGTCGTCATGCTTTTCTCCGAGAAACAAGTAACCACAGCCCACCCACTAAGGTGGGAGGCAGCCAGATTAATAAGTGGGCAATAAAGGCAAACGCGGCGGCGGGCACGGGGGCGTTATGCGTGAGCGTCATGGCCAGCACGGCAAAATAATCAAAGGTACCAACATAGCCAGGCGTGCTAGGAATCAGCGTGGCGAGCGTGGCCAGCGGCAGGGCAAACCAAGCACCTGCGCTATTGATTAAGCCTGGAACACTTTGTGCCACGCACCAGAAAGTGAGCCCTTCTAGTGACCAAACGATCAGGCTCATGGCGATCAGCGGCAGGATACGTCGCCCGCCTAAATTGGCAAGCAGGCTAATGGCCCCCGCTACTTCGTCGGCCAAATGGTTGCCGCTGTGCGGTGCTAGTTTATGGATAAGGCGTAGGCAGGCATTAATAAAAAGCTGCAGCCAGCGGGGAAAGGCCAGCAAAATAAAAATAACTAGGGCGAGTAAAACCGCGCTGCCCGCACCGAGCTTACCAAAGGCAGGCAGGGTTTCTATGCCAAAAACCCACAGGCCTAGGCCAAGAAACAGTAGCAGGCTGGCTAGATCGAGCAGCCTTTCTACAAATAAAGAAGCTAAAACTTGCCCCGGCCCAGTGCCTAATTCCTTATTAAAAGCAAATGATCTGGCAAGATCGCCTGCCCGAAACGGCAGCAAGTTATTCAGTGCTAGGCTACTTAAAAAGGGTTGGAGGCAGGCGCGTGGCGTGGCGGCAGGACTGCTGGTGCGCAGCATGCTGCTCCAACGTGCGGCGCGGCCAGCCAGCCCACTACAAAATATCACTAGCGCCAGTAGCAGCCACAATGGATTGCTACTACGGATGGCCGAGGCAAGTTGAATCCCGTCGGTTTGCGACAAAATTAGCCCAATTAAGGCAATGGCGATGATCAGGCCAATGAGGGTGCGTAGATGGCGTTTCATAGCGTGCTATTCATATTAATCACTTCTGAAGTTGGCATAGATTGGCAAGACGCCTTGCCAAACCCAAATCTTGAACTACGAAGTACACAGAGAATACGGCGCTTCACAGAGAAACCCATAGCAGGCTACCTCTTGTTTTTCTTTTCTCCGTGGTTCAAGGTTTGGGTTTTATCCTTTATTCGTTATTTATTTTCTATCGACTACCGGGCTGCGCGAGAAGGTGATTTCTTCTTGAAATCCAAAGTATTCTTGCACCACGTATAAGGGTCTTTGTTTGGATTCTTTGTAAATACGGCCGATATACTCACCTAAAATCCCCACGCAAATTAGCTGTACTCCGCCTAAAAACAGCACCGCTATCATCAGCGCCGTCCAGCCTTCTACCCAAATATTGGTGAAAATCCGTAAAAATAGGGCGTAGAAGATGCCGATTAAGGCCAGTAAAGAGGTGCCCATGCCCATGGCCATGGCCAGCTGCAAAGGCTTGGCAGAGAAAGACATAATGCCGTCGCAGGCAAAGCGGATCATTTTTGACAGCGGGTATTTGCTTTTCCCTGCAAAGCGCTTGGCGCGTTGGTAGGGCAGTGCAACTTGCTTAAACCCGGCCCAGCTCACCATGCCGCGTACAAAACGATCTCGCTCGGGCATGGCTTTTAGCGTGTCGACAACGGGGCGGCTCATCAGGCGAAAATCACCGGTATCGAGCGGAATAGGCACATCGGAGAGGCGATTTAGCAGGCGGTAAAAACACTTGGCGGTGGCGCGTTTAAAGGCGGATTCACCAGGTCTATCGGTACGCGTGCCGTACACCACATCAAAGCCTGCCCGCCATTTTTCAAGCATGGCGTGGATGGCTTCGGGTGGGTCTTGTAAATCGGCGTCGATGAGCACAACAGCATCGCCTCGAGCGCAGTCTATACCTGCCGTCACCGCAATTTGATGGCCAAAATTGCGGGCAAAGCTCACTAGCCGGATGCGTGTATCGTGGCTAGCGTGTTGTTTTAAGATGCTGCGCGTGGCGTCTGTGCTGCCGTCATCGACAAAAATAAATTCAACGTCTAGCTCGTTCAGCTCGCGGCTAAAGGCCGACAGCCGTTTGAGCGTTTCGGCAATCACGGCTTCTTCGTTGTAACAAGGCACGACAATAGATAGCAGCATTAGAGTCCTTGACGTCATAAAGGTGTTTTTAGTCCACGGAAATCACGAAATGCACTAAAAAAACAATCAAACACACGATCTTTTATTGTTTGATTTGAATCAATGCGGATTGCAAGAGAGTGTATGTTCGTGTTTTTCGTGCCTTTGATGGACCAAGCATTGTTTAATTTTTTCTCCTGACCCAAACGCCCATTTTTTCTTCTGGCGTGTCTAGGAAAGCTTGCCAGTAGTACTGGCTGGCAATGGCTTGGTTAATGGTTTGCCAATTAGGCGATGTGCTTTCTGGCCTGCCCCATACCACGTATTGCACTTTGTGCTGCAGCAGCCAAGGCAGTGGCGCTGGGGGTTTGGCTTGATAAAAGTCTTTGATCTCTTGATTGAGCAGCCAAACTTCCTGAGGAGCACCATGCCACAAACTGACATGATTAGGCCAGCCAAGTAAAGATCTTTGTTGGGAATACAGGGAGAAAAGTGTTTGATTGGTGTAAGCATCGTTAAGCCAGTTTTCTAGCACAATGCCTTGTGGCGCTTGTTTTAAAAACTGCACGATGTCCTTAACGGGGGCATCATTGGTAAACCAATGTGTGCCGGCCAGTTTGCCTAAATCACCTTTAGGGGTATGCCAAATATATTGCGCGGTATTGATGGCATAGCTGCAAGTCAAAACTAGCACCAGTGCGGCGCTGTGCCTTACCCAGCGGCGGGCCGAGCCAAGTGCCATTGCACCTGCGGCTAACAGGCCTCCGCTCCACATCCAGCCCCACCACTTCATGGTGGTATTGGTGCGCTCAAACTTGCCTGCACTTGGGTCATCTACAAATACAAACTCTCCTAGCAATAACATGATGGCAAAGGCAATCACGAGGGCTAAGGCGAGGGGGCGCTGGCGCTTTTCCGTGAGGGCTAAGCCAAACAGCGCTAATAAAGGCCATAGCAGGAGGATAAATTGGGCGATGGGGGTGCGATCAATGCTGTGCACCAAGCGGATGGGCGTACCAATGGCTTGGCTGGCAAAACCGGCTAAAAAAGGGTAAATCAGTAGAAAGCCCAGCAGGCCACCGGTAAGAATCGCCTGCCAATCGGGTGGGTTTTTGCAGTAGTGCCGCCAAGCCGCCCAGCTAAATAGCAATACAGCCAGCAGCGGGGTGATCCAAGTATTGGTAATTAGCATCACCGGCAGGGTAAGCGCTAGCAGGCCTTGGGCAAGGCGCGGGTGCAGGATTTCTTGCTCTGAGCGTTTTTGCTCTAGCCAGCCAATCAGGGCCAGTGCTAAAAACAGCAGCATAAAGCCACCCAGTGGCGGGTGATAATCGCCAAGGAAAAACTGATAACCAAAGTTTTCTAGCGGTAAATCCCGCGCTTCAAAATCAGCGTTGGGCTTGGTTGCTGGGGTAAGCAAGGGGAAAAGCTGGCGGCCTAGCTCGGTATTCACCCGAGCATCGTAGCTGCCAATAAAACGCGCACTGGCCCACATTTGATCGTTGGCTTGCCAGCTAATCGGGCTATCGCTGGCGGGGGTCACAAATAAATTTAGTAGCGGTGAAACGCCGGTGCCACCCAGTGCTAAGGCCGTAATCAACAAGATGCGATGTGCTCGCCCAGCCACAAAGCGCGAGGCAAATTCCCAAGCAAGGCTTAAGCCCAGCGCCATCAGTAGGGCAAAGCCGATGTTATAGGCAAAACCAATATCCCAGCCAAAGAGGCGGCCCATGAGGGCGGCGGCATAATGCTGAAATGCATAATAAAAATCAAAACGATGGCCAGCAAACCAATGGTCTGGTGGCGGTAATAGGGCCCCAGAATAGTAATTGGCCATAAAATAAAGATCGGTTACCCGCTCTGAGGTGGGGTAAATCGCTGGAAATATAAACTTCCAAATTAAGCCATAGGCAAGGGCCAATAAAAAGGCGATTTCAGCCGCTTTAAAACGATGACTCGCTGCTTCTTGTTTAAATAGGTATAGGGTAAAGGCAGCAAGAATGGTGGTAATAGGCCATAGGCCATTGAGATGACCAAGGCCAATAAAGTGCTCAATAAAAAACATTACCAGGCTAATGAGCATCACCCCCACACTACGGGCGATAGCATAGGGCATGATGCGGCCCAAAGCTAAGCTTAAGCCAGCCAAATGCAGCCAAAGCAGCGCAAGGCTGGCGGCGAGGTGGATCATGGTCATTGGAGAGCTTCCCTTTTTCTTATTTTTAGGTAATAAGCACTAAGGTTTGTTTTTATCCTATTTTTGCATTGATGACAAATTGTATTGCAATACATTGACTGCTATGTAAATTGCATAAGGGATGTTGCGCAGTAAGATAAAAAACCGCAGTCCACGAAAAGCACAAAAAACACGAGCAGATCATGGATGTCATCACCCGTTGCTGAATCCATGCGTTTATTTTTAAACTCAATCACTTAACACCAAAACAAAAAATGGCTGATGCCTATTGCTTTGTTTTTTCGAGCATTGAGTGTTTTTTGTGGATAAATAGTCTTTGTGCGTAACATCAGTTACATAAGTAAAATAAGGATTGAATTGGCTTAATTAAGTGGGGCGCATAGTTTATCTAATCCTATTTTATGGATGGCTTGCCCCATGCATTTGCCGCCGATATCGCTCGGGGGAAAAGCCAATTAATTGCTTAAACATGGCAATAAAAGCCGATGGCGAGCCATAGCCTAAGCGCCAAGCAATGTCTTGAATGGATTTGTCTTCTTTTAGCCACGCCAGCGCTTGTAATAAACGGATGCGATTGCGGCATTGGCCAAAACTCATGCCCAGCTCTTTTTGAAAGCGCCGCGCTAAGGTGCGCTCGGTGCTGTGGACTTCTTTAGCCCAGCTAGCAAGGCTGCGATCGTTATTGGGCTCGGCTTGCAGGGTATTTAAGATGGGCAGCAAGAGCCGGTCTTGGCTGGAGGGGAGAAAGTTGGCGGCGCGCTCACATTGGCTGAGCCGAGTAATCAGCAGCTTTGCCTGATGATGATCGCTAGCATTTTGCATATGGCTGACTTGCCGCTGGCAAAAGTCGCTAATCAGCGCACTAATTAAAGGCGTTTGCGCAAGCAGGCAAGTTTCTTGGGGTAAGAGCTGGGCTAGCTCCCCCGAAACATAAATTGAAGTGTAATCGAGCGCTTGGCGTACATACGCTGCATGGGGGGTATGGGCAGGAATCCAAACTAGAAAATTGGCTGGGGTGATGAGCTCTTGCTGCTCCAGTGATATTTCCATAATCCCAAGGCTAATCCAGCAAATTTGCCCCCAAGGATGCTGATGGCTGCTGCATTGCGTATTGGCCAGCATTTGCTGATAGCGAAAATACAATGGATTGGGTGGCGTTAAGTTTAAATCGGCGTGGCTATAGGTCTGGGGCATTGCGAAGGCCTTGGGGGCAGGGGATTTGTCTGCTTACAGATATGCTTTGTCTGTTTTGCCGTATTAGCATTAAAACAGACACGCCTATACTAGCGGCTATTGATTCTTATTGAAAGTTTGCCCTATGCATATATTGTTCCCACTTTTGGCCGTGATGATTTGGGCCACCAACACCGTTGTATCTAAAGCCGCGGCGGGTGTGCTTGAGCCAGGTGCAATTTCGTTTTACCGCTGGTTTTTAGCCGCGCTCATTCTTACGCCGTTTTGTTTTAGAGCTGTTTGGCAACAACGCCAAGCGATTCGTCCTTATCTAGGTAAGTTTGCAGTGCTGGCACTGCTTGGCATGGTGCTGTTTCAGTGCATTGCTTATTATGCGGCGCACAGCACAACGGCCACCAATATGGGGGTGATTACCTCTTTAGTGCCGTTGTCATCCTTGCTGCTCAATGCATTTATGACCAAAACGAAGCCAAGCATGGCTGCAAGCTTAGGGATATTTCTCTCGCTTTGCGGGGTGCTGTATTTACTGGGTCAAGGGCATCCCGCCAGCTTGCTACTGAGTGGGATTAATCATGGCGATGCCTTGATGCTGATCGGCACGGTGGCTTACGCGCTTTATGGCATTTTATTACGCCGCTGGGCCTTGCCTTTTAAGCGCTGGCACAATTTATATATTCAGATTGTTCTGGCGGTGCTGATGTTGATTCCGGTGGCTTTTAGTGCGCAAAGCATGGCAATTCCAGCAGAAGGCGTGGGTTTGGTCTTGTTTGCAGGCATTGCTTCATCACTGATTGCTGCATATTGCTGGATGCAGGGCGTGCACCACTTAGGCGCAGATCGAACTGCGGTATTTATGAATCTATTGCCCTTATTTACGGCTTTGATTGCAATGTTTAGCTTAGGGGAGGCGATTCAAGGCTTTCATCTTATCGGCGGAGGATTGGTACTGCTTGGAGTGATTGTTGCGCAAATGCAATCATGGATGAAATTAAAAAATCTAAATAAGTAAAAGATTATTTGTTGGGTTTTTTAAACAAAACACTCATTAAAACGTCATTGAAGCTTCTTAATGATGTGGTTTTTTATTGGCAAGTAAATTGTTTTACGTAGGCTTTTTTACTTATTTAACATCTTGTTTTTACTTGGATTATGGTCGTAGAAGGGGAGGCGATTAGTTACTTGTATGCCCTTGTCATTTGAAGTATTTATCTTGTATTTCATCTGGGTTGCCAAATTAAAGCGCCATGGCTGGCGTAGATTCGTCATAATTCGCTCTGTATATACAAAAACAGGAGGGGGCGATCATGATTACTCGTTTTACTTTAATTACTGCGGCTATATTAGCATTTGCTCAACCCGCTTCAGCGGCAATTTCTAATTTAGGAGTTGCTAATGATTATAGTGGTTTTTTCTTTTCTAATGTAAATGGCGGTAATGATGTTGAGGGTAAGTTGGCCGTTGGTGGTAATTTAACGGCAGCCTCTTTAAATTCCATTGGCTACCGTAATGCTAATGGCACTAAAGGCCCTTCTTTAGTTGTTGCTGGGAATATGGTGGATAAGCAGCTGGATATCTACAATGGCCCAGTAAAGAAGGTAGACACCAATAAAAGTTATGGCCCTGATGTAAAGCAGGAGTTAGGCGCTTTGAAGGCGGGTTATGGTGTTGTTGGCGGTAAGATAGTCAGTAATAAAGGCTGGGCAAATTTAAAAACGGATATCAGTATTAAATCTGTAGTTGATTTTGATAAAGCCAAGAAAGATTTAAGTGCGTTATCTAATGGCTTAGCTAGCAGTAAAACCAATGGTCAGGTTATTCATGAAAATGGTGGCTTTACCTTAAAAGGCGATAATAAGTCTTTGCAGCAGGTATTTAATTTAAAAGCGACTGAGTTTTTGAATTTGAATTTAACTGATATTAAAAAGGGTGCTACCGTTATTATCAATTATACCGGCACCTTTAGCGATATCGTTTTAGCCGGTGGACAACTAGGGCAGATGGAAGCAATGCGTGGCAATATTTTGTTTAATTTGCCAAATGCTAAAAAGCTATCGGTAAACACCTTTGTTTGGGGCAGTATCTTAGCGCCACAGGCGGCTATTTATGGCCAAGCACACGTTGAAGGCTCTTTGATTGCTAATTCCTTAGAAAGCAATCTAGAACTTGGCTATGAGCCATTCAAAGGACATTTAACTAGCCCTGTGCCAGAGCCAGAAACTTATGCTCTGATGGGTATGGGTCTGATTGGTTTGGTTTTACGCCGTCGCAATAAAAAATAATTGAATTAAATGATAAAAAACGGGGAAGCAAATGCTTCCCCGTTTTTTTTGAGTGGAACTATCTAGCGGTATATTATTTACTGATGCTCTGCAGAAGCTTGGGTAAAAATTTTTGATCGCTGAAGACACACAGCATATTTGCTAAAGCCACTTCCTCAAAAATTTAGGGGCGCAGCAGGCAGCGCCCCTAAGGTGCTTATGGATGGTGCTTTTTCTACTGTGTGTGATAACCGCGGTTTACAGCCCTGCTGCAGCGCGTAGAACTTCAACTTTATCGGTATGTTCCCACGAGAAATCTGGCTCTTCACGGCCAAAGTGCCCGTAAGCGGCAGTGCGGGTGTACACCGGGCGCAGCAGATCTAGCATTTGGATAATACCTTTTGGGCGTAGATCAAAGTGTTGTTTGATCAGCTCAACAATCTCGTGCTCTGGCAGCTTACCTGTGCCCCATGTATCCACCATGATCGATACCGGTTGTGCCACACCAATCGCGTAGGAAACCTGCACCAAACATTGCTTGGCGATACCCGCAGCAACGATATTCTTCGCCACGTAACGGCCAGCGTAAGCGGCTGAGCGGTCTACCTTGGATGGATCCTTACCCGAGAACGCGCCGCCACCGTGTGGAGCTGCACCACCGTAGGTATCTACAATGATTTTACGGCCCGTTAAGCCGCAATCGCCCATCGGGCCGCCGATGACAAAACGGCCAGTTGGGTTAATCAGGTATTTGGTGTTTTTTAGCAGCTCAGGTGGAATCACTGGCTTGATGATTTCTTCGATCACGGCTTCAGATAGCTGAGCGTGGCTCACATCTGGGTGGTGCTGGGTGGATAGCACAATGGTATCGATACCAATGGCCATGCCGGTGTCTTTATCGTAACGCACGGTGACTTGCGATTTAGCATCTGGGCGCAGCCAAGGCAGGCGGCCATCTTTGCGCACTTCGGACTGGCGCTGCATTAGGCGGTGCGAGTAGTAAATCGGCATGGGCATGAGTTGAGGGGTTTCATCGCAGGCATAGCCAAACATCAGGCCTTGATCGCCAGCGCCTTGATCTAAATCTAAGCCTTGACCTTCGTTTACGCCCTGAGCGATGTCTGGGCTTTGCTTGTCATACGCTACCAGTACCGCGCAAGTTTTGTAATCAAAGCCAATATCACTATGGTCGTAGCCGATACGCTTGATGGTATCGCGAGCAATTTGAATATAATCCACATTGGCGTGAGTGGTAATTTCACCAGCAAGCACCACTAGGCCGGTATTAACCAGTGTTTCTGCAGCAACGCGTGCATGCTTATCTTGCGTCAGAATGGCGTCAAGGATGGAATCAGAGATCTGATCCGCTACCTTGTCTGGATGGCCTTCAGAAACCGATTCAGAGGTAAAGAGGAATTCTTTCATTATTGTTTCCCTGTCAAAGAGGGGCTTAGCAGCCTATTTTGCCGGTAGAATCCGGGGCTGGCCCTAATATTGCGTAAAAACCTGATGCTGCTGCTAAAACCTTTTGCTTACTTGCCCCTGTGGCTATTTCATGGCCTTGGGGCCTTGCTAGGCTGGCTGGCTTGGCTGTTATCGCCACGCTACAGACAGCGTTTGGCTGCCAACTTGCAGCAGTCGGGTATTGCGCAAAACGGGGCAGATTATAAGCGATTGCACCGCTTAAGTGTGAGTGCCCATGGCATGGGAGCGTTAGAACTTTTACCAGCTTGGCTTAGAACCCCAAAGCAGGTTGCCGAATGGGTAAAAGAGCGCGATGGTTGGCAGCATGTTGAGGCGGCTTTACAAAGCGGTCGGCCCATGATGTTTGTTTCCCCTCACCTTGGTGGAATCGAGGTCTGTGGTGTGTATATAAGCACACAGATCCCTTGTGTGCTGGCGGCTTTGTATCGTCCCCCCAAACTTAAATGGCTTGAGCCTTTGATGGTGACTGGCCGAAACCGCGCCAATGGCCGCGCAGCCCCCGCCAATGCCAGTGGCGTAAAGATCTTACTGCGCACCTTAAAAGAGAAGCAAGCAATTTATATACTCCCAGATCAGGCTCCTGGGGCAGGAGAGGGCGCTTGGGCTCCCTTCTTTGGTAAGCTAGCTTACACAATGACTCTGCTTCCCCGCTTAAGCAAATCTACTCAGCCAGTTATCTTAATGTGCTTTGCCGAGCGGCTATCTTGGGGGCGTGGTTTTAAAATGCATTTCGCTCCGCTGGATGAGGCCTTTGGCGGGGATGCGCAAGCCGATGCAGTAATTTTGAATCGTAATGTAGAGCAGATGATACGGCTTGCACCTAGCCAATATCTATGGAGCTATAACCGTTATAAGCGCCCAGCAGGCGCACCTTTACCTGAGGATGTATGAGTTACCGTTTTTTACTTGGATTGTTTTGGTGTTTAAGCTGCTTACCTTTAGCGCTTTTGCGTGGTCTTGGAAATATATTGGGCAGAGCGCTTTATCTGGCCGTAAAAAGCCGCAGAAAAATTGGGCTGACTAATTTAAAGCTCTGTTTTCCAGAGTGGCCCCAGGGCGAGCATGAGCGGGTATTAAAACAACATTATCAAGCGCTTTGCACCTGTATTTTCTATTACAGCAAGCTTTGGTTTGGCTCTAAAGCGCAAGTCGAGAGTTTGGTTCGTCGGGAAGGGTTCGAGCATTTTACGGCGGTAGACACTGAGCATTTAATTGTTCTGGCACCCCACTTTTTAGGCTTAGATTTTGGTGGTGTGCGGCATATGGTGGATCATCGTGGGGCAAGCATGTATTCATCTGCCCATGATAATGCCTTTGATTTAATGCTACTGCGCGGGCGCAGCCGCTTTAATCAGCCACTGTTAATCAAGCGCAGCGAAGGGATACGCGGTATTTTGCGGGCGATTAAACAGGGTGTGTGCTTCTACTATCTCCCCGATCAAGATCTTGGCCCGCGCGAATCGGTGTTTGTGCCTTTCTTTGGGATTCAAACCGCCACCGTGCCGGGCTTATCTCGGCTTGCAACTATGGGCAAGGCGCGCGTGGTGCCGATGATTACCACACTAGAAAAAAACGGCTTTGTCTGCCGCTATTACCCCGCGTGGGAAAATTTTCCAAGCGACGATGTGATGGCCGATACCGCCCGCATGAATGCTTTTATTGAAGAGCGGGTGCGTGAGCATCCGTCGCAATACTACTGGCTACACCGCCGCTTTAAAACTCGCCCCGAGGGTGAGGCTAGTTTGTATTAATTAAACCTGTAGGGGCACGGCATGCCGTGCCCTGTTTACAGCTGATGCAATTCTTGCAGCAACTCCCTTAGGCATTGGGCGTCTTCTGCGATGAGCATTTGCTCTACGATAGGCTTGATTTTTTGCATCTCGCCAGTCAGGATTTCTTGTTTTACCTTGAGTAGCTGAATCGGCAGCATAGAAAACCGGCGTAGCCCAAGGCCAAGTAAGAGCCGTGTTAGCGCTGGATCGCCCGCCATTTCCCCACACATTGATACTGGTTTGCCCATGCGGGTGGCGGTGCTAATAACGTGGTGCAGTAGCTGAATCACCGCAGGGTGCAGTGGGTCGTATAGATGCGAGACCGCATCATCGTTACGGTCTACCGCTAGGGTGTACTGGATTAAATCGTTGGTGCCGATCGAGATAAAATCTAGATGCGCTAAAAACTGCGCCACTTGCACGGCGGCTGCAGGCACTTCAATCATGCCACCTAGCTCGATGTTCTCATCAAAAGCCACGCCATCGTCCCTGAGCTGGGATTTAGCTTCTTCTAAATGCTTACGAGTTTGCCGTACTTCTCCCACATAAGAGAGCATGGGGAGTAAGAGCTTGATTTTGCCGTAGGCGGATGCCCGTAATAGGGCGCGCAGCTGGGTGCGAAACATTTGCGGCTCAGCCATGCAGAGGCGAATGCCGGTCAGCCCTAATGCTGGGTTAGGGGTTTCACGCTCTTGTTGCCACTTAGGAATTTTATCTTTGCCTAAATCGACGGTGCGGATAATCACCGGCTGGCCTTTCATCGCCTCAGCCACTTGCTTATAGGCAAGAAATTGCTCTTCTTCGGTGGGTAAATCAGATTCAGATAAAAACAAAAACTCTGAGCGAAATAGGCCCACACCGGTAGCGCCGTTTTCTATGGATAATTTGCAATCGTCTGGTACTTCAATATTGGCAAACAGCTCGATCTCTTCGCCGTCTTTGGTGATGGGCTGACGGGTACGAATATCTTGTAGCGCTTTTTGTTTTTTAAGCCAATCGCGCTGACGATGGCGATATTCTTTAAGAATGACTTCGTCAGGATCAACGATCACAATGCCGTTAATCCCGTCAACAATAATCAGTTCGTCTTCACGGATCAGCTCACGGGCGTGGCGCAGCGCCAGCACGGATGGTAAATCCAAGCTGCGGGCTAAGATGGCCGTGTGTGAGGTGGGGCCGCCCACATCGGTAATAAAGGCGAGGTAGTCGGTGTCTTTAAATAGCACCATATCGGCGGGGCTAAGATCGTGCGCTACCAGAATACAGTTGGGGGCAATTTCGGCCAGTGGGTGCGAGTGGTTTTCATGACCAGCCAGCGTTTTAAATACGCGCTCAACCACTTGAATCACATCGCTACGGCGCTCTCTGAGGTATTCGTCTTCGATCTCATCGAATTGGGCCAGCAGTACTTCTAGCTGTAGCTTGAGCGCCCATTCGGCATTGCAGTGCTGCTGCTCGATCAAATGGCGCGGCTCTTTAGAGAGCATATGATCATTAAGCAGCATGATATGTAGGGATAAAAATGCGCCTAGCTCGGCGGGGGCGTTTTCTGGGATGCTGCCCCAGAGCATTTCTAAAGATTTACGGGTAACGCGAATCGCGTCATCAAAACGTGCAAGCTCGGCGGGAATATCGGCGGCGGATAGTTGGTAATGGGCAATTTCAATATCGGCGTGGGATATCAGATGAGCTTGCCCGATCGCAATCCCCCCGCCAATGCCAATCCCTTGTAGCGTAATGCTCATAAGCCTCCTTGCCACCGTGCCGGTGATCGCAATCTATTTTGGGTACAAAATCTCTGTTAAAACTGAGCCTGCGGCAAGTGGCAGACCTAGCTTTGCATCTTTAATCTGCTTTTTTGCAAAGCGAGCCTTACTCGCCTTCACCAAATTTATCGGCAATTAAGGCCGTGAGTGCGGTCATGGCCGTATCAGCGTCTGGGCCATTGTCGGTTTCTAGCATGATTTTGCTGCCTTTGCCCGCCGCTAACATCATCACGCCCATAATTGATTTGGCATTCACGCGTTTCTGATTGCGGCTTAGCCAGACTTCACATTGAAATTGGCTGGCTAGTTGGGTGAGCTTACTAGAGGCACGGGCATGTAAGCCCAATTTGTTGACGATTTCTACTTCATTGATTGGCATACCGCTTATTCCTGATCTGTGGTTGGCAGCATGTACAACACACCTTCTAAGCCACCGGTAATGGCTTTGCTGACTACAACGTCTAATGTTTGATGGCTATAGCTGAGGGTTCTTACCAGCATAGGCAAGTTTACCCCTGCGATGGCTTCTACTTTGCCAGCCTCAACTAAGCGTTGGGCGACATTAGAAGGGGTTCCGCCATAAATGTCTGTAAGGAGTAATACACCTGAGCCATCGTCTAAATCGCTAATCATTTGGCGGGCACGCCGCGCCACTTCATCAGGATCATCGGCTTTGCTGACGGATAGTTGCAGCAAATTAGGAAGATCCCGCGCCATGATGTGCTGCGCGCACAAGACTAAGGCTTCGCCTAAAGACACGTGTGTAACAATAATAATACCGACCATACCTTCGTTACCTTAACTTGCGTAAGTTTCATGTTACCATTTAGTAGGCTTTGTTGCTTGCTACAGATATGACGTAAAACAATTTTTACTGATGAAAAGCAATGCTTCAAGACGCTTTTAAGCAGGGAGCCATGAGCGAGAGTCTGCAAATTTTTAAAACGTAAAGAAAGCGTATTCCGCAGACATGGTTTTCTCTGTAAAACACCGCGTCCTCTGGGTTTGCTGGCTTTACAGCTCCTGATTATGCCTCTTGCTCAATCTCATTATAAATATCGTAGGGCGGGTGAAGCCCGCATATTTATTCAGCATGACTCGCGGGTTGCACCCGCCCTACTTATTCCAAAACCAAGCCCAACACTCAAGAAATCCATCTACACAGAGTTTATTCAGCAAGAGGCATAATCAGGTCACAACTGGCTGTTAAAAGCTTACGCCAAGTCAGGCTAACGTAAACGGTAAATATGCACGGGCGGCTTTATCCAGCTGATACGGCGCTGTAATTCTTCCGTGATATATACACTGCCATCATTACCCACGATTAGTACATCTTGCAATCCAAACCTCTGGGCATAATGTAAGGTCTTTCCTATGCCGCCAATAAAAATTGGTTTAGTTGCGATATCGGAAATCGCCCCCGCTTCAAGGCTGGGGGGCGCAATCACCGTGGCGGCTTCCATGGTGGTGGCGGGCTGGCCTGTGCGTGGGTCGATCAAGTGCGAGTAGCGCTTACCGCCTACTTCAAAAAAACGTTGGTAGTCACCAGAGGTGCCAATGGCTTCGCCGCTTTTAAGGGCAATGGTAGCCATGGCTTGTGGCTCTCTGGGATGCTGAATGCCGACCACCCAAGGGGTTTGATCTTTTTTACCCAAGGCCAATACATTGCCGCCGATATTAATCAGCGCATTATTCACCCGATGTTTACGCAAGTACGCTGCCGCTCTATCTAGCGCCCAGCCTTTAGCAAAGCCGCCGGTATCCAATTGCACCGCAGGATTGCTGCTGCTGACGGTGCTGGCCTCAAAGCTTAGGTTTTGCATGGAGGGCTGGCCTGCAAGCAGTTGGTCTATGCTGGCTTGGCTAGGTAAAACGGGCGCATAGCTGTCTTTATGAAAGCCCCATGCCGCAATTAGCCCTCCCATGGCGGGGTTAAATAATTGATCAGATCGTTCTGCATATTGGCTGGCTTGTTTAAGCAAGGCCGCCGTTTCGGTATCGATAAGGGCTGGTTCGCCGCGTGCAAAGCTTGCGTTGATACGGGTGATTTCTGATGGCTGCCAAGGGTGTAGGCGAGTGTGGATGCGATCTAAATCAGCAAACACGGCGGCGGCGTGTTTTTGCGCCACATCTTCTGGCAAGCCCCAAATAGAGATCTGTACCCGTGTGCCAAAGACATAACTTTCCTGCTGGTAGAGCGGTGCCTTGCTACAGGCACTTAAAAATAATACTCCGACCAGTAGAAAAATTTTTATCATGGGGCTGCGTGTTTTTCTAAAGCATCAATAAAAAGGCCTGCCACGTTGATGCCCGATTGCGCGGTGATCTCTGCGAAGCAAGTCGGGCTAGTCACATTCACCTCGGTGAGGTTCTCACCAATCACATCTAAACCCACTAATAGCAAGCCTTGAGCGGCGAGCTGTGGCCCAAGTGCCTCGGCAATTTCTCTATCTCTAGCCGTTAATGGCCTTGCTACACCGCTGCCACCGGCAGCTAAATTACCGCGTGTTTCACCCGCCTTGGGGATGCGCGCTAGGCACCAATCCACCGGCTTGCCATCAATCAGCAGAATGCGCTTGTCGCCTTCTTTAATCGCTGCAATATAGCGCTGCGCCATAATGGTTTGTGTGCCATTGGTGGTTAGCGTTTCGATAATCGAGCCTACATTTGGATCGGTGGCGGTGAGGCGGAAAATCCCTGTACCGCCCATGCCATCCAGTGGCTTGAGAATAATATCGCCATGCTCAGCTAAAAACTCACGCACATCGCTTTCGGACTGGGTGACTAGCGTTGGTGCGGTGAACTGAGGAAACTTCAAAATCGCCAGTTTTTCGTTGAAGTCGCGCAGCGCCTGGCCACGGTTAAATACTTTTGCTCCCTGCGCTTCGGCCAGCGTAAAGAGCTGGGTGGCGTAGAAGTATTGCTGATCAAAGGGTGGATCTTTACGCATGATGACGGCGTTAAAATCTTTGAGTGCCGTAATCGCCGCATCATCTTGGCTATACCAAGCATGGCCGCTTTGCGTTGCGGTGAAATGCAGCTGGGCTGCTAGTGCCTCGACCATGCCGTCTTTGATTCTTAAATTTTCAGCGCCGCAAGTAAAAACCTCATGCCCACGCGCATCCGCCTCGCGCATCATGGCGTAGCTGGTATCTTTGTAAATCTTTAGGCTGGCAAGCGGGTCAAGCACAACAAGGATTTTCATAGCGGCCTATTCATTGGGTAAAAAATACTTTCAAACCATAAACCTTCGACACGGAGAACACGGAGAAAAAGCAAATACAAGAAAAAGCCAATTGGAGTTGAGATATGCATTTTGCCTCAACAGTTGCTGATTTTCTCCGTGGGCCTCCGTGTTCTCTGTGTCCTCCGTGTTTCAAGATTTGGGTTTTAGGGACGTGATTTTAGTTTTATTCCAGCTCTAATGACCCAGCCAGTAAGGCCAGTCTTGCCACTACGCCGTAGGAGTAGAAGCGGTTGGCTTCGCAATCGGGCGAGCCGTCGCAATCTGGGGTGGAGAGCGGCGAGGCAAACGCGAGTGGCACGAAGTGTGCGCCTGGGGCGTTTAGATTTTCATCAATACCACGGCCAGTATGTACGCGGTAAAAACCGCCAATTACAAAGCGATCCAGCATATACACTACCGGCTCTGCCACGGCAGCGTTGATTTGCTCGAAGGTTGGCACGCCTTCTTGCACGATCACATCGTGCACTTCCATGCCTTCTTTAATCACGCTCATTTTATTGCGCTGCTTGCGGTTTAAGCCGAGCAATTCCTCGCCTGATTTCACGCTCATAATGCCCATGCCGTAAGTGCCAGCGTTGGCTTTTACAATCACAAAGGGCACTTGATCAATGCCGTGCTGCGCGTATTTGATGCGGATTTTTTCAATCATCGCGTCTACGGTGGCAGCCAGCTTGTCTTCGCCAGCGCGTGAATGAAAATCCAGCCCGTCTACATGTTCAAAGTAGGGGTTAATCACCCATGGGTCGATATCAATCAGCGCAGCAAATTCGGCAACTACTTTGTCGTAAGCGGTGAAATGCTGGGTTTTGCGGCGCACGGCCCAGCCTGCATTCAGTGGTGGCAGTAGGGTCTGTTCAATATTTTGCAAGATAGCCGGAATACCCGCAGATAAATCGTTATTCAGCAGCACAACACAAGGATCAAAGCCCGCAATGCTCACACGGTTGCCATGACGCACCAGCGGCTCGAGCGTGATGTGGCCACCATCAGGCAAATCAAGCGTGGTGCTTTCAGTGATTTCTGGATTCATGCTGCCAAGGCGCACTACAAGGCCCGCTTGACGCAGTATTTTGGCCAGCGCAGCGACGTTTTGCAGATAAAAAGTATTGCGGGTGTGGTTTTCTGGGATCAGCAAAACACGGCGTGCATCTGGGCAATAGCCTTCCAGCGCAATCATGGTGGCATGCACCGCCAGCGGGTGAAACTCTGGATTCAAATTATTAAAGCCGCCAGGAAATAAATTCATATCCACTGGAGCTAGCTTATAGCCTGCATTACGTAAATCGACTGAGCCATAAAACGGAGGGGTGTGTTCCTGCCACTGATTGCGAAACCAGTGCTCGATCTCTGGCTGGGCAGCCAAAATTTTACGTTCCAAATCTAACCATGGGCCAGTCAGTGCAGTCGTGAGATGGGGGACGCTCATTTTAGTGCCTTTTTCAATAGTTTCATGCATGGCATATGTGGGCGCTGGGCCATGGATTCAACTCTAGCGTAGTGTAAATTTGATTACTCGCTGTTTACGCATGATTTTTATTGGCGAGTGAACCACTGTAAGGATGATTAATTGAATCGTACAGCATCATCCAGCATATTTGTTATGCAGGCTTGCTCTTGATAAGTAAATTAGTGCGCTGATTTAGTTGAAATTATTGGCATTGAAGCTGTCGATTTTGTTGCTAATGAGACAGCCTGTGCGCCGCAACAAGGCTTTTGTGTCATTTCTTCGTCATTTATGAAAATATGGGCTGAGGAATCAAACATCTGTTTCGAATTCCACAAAACTAAAAATAACCGCATAAGACGGTAAATGATTCATACCCAGAGGAAGCATTGATGCGCATCGGCTTAGTGACGGATTCATGTTGTGATTTGCCCCGCGATTTTTTAGATCGCCACCAGATTGTTATCTTGCCCATTACCATTCAAGGCAACGACGGCACTTTTATTGATCAGCGTGATCCGGTCGCTACCCGTGATTTTTATCGGCGGCAGGCGGCTCAAGGCGTAGCAGATTTTGAATCACAGCCCTATTCAGCTGAGCAAATTAAAGAATTGTTTTTATCAAGGCTGATTTTAGAATTTGATATGGTTTTTTGCTTAACTGTTATGAAGTCGCGCAGCCAAATTTTTAATCATGCCACGCAAGCGGCTAGAGCCATTTTGACCGAATACCGGCCTATTCGTGAGCAGGCCAATTTAATGAAACCCTTTGTACTCAGGGTTTTTGATAGTGGCAGTATTTTTGCTAGCCAAGGTTTAGTGGTGGCTGAAGTGGCACGCTTGATTAGCCAAGAAGCGACTAGCTCAGAAATCACCAAGCAAATTGAGCACTTAGCCAATACCGCTCAAGGCTTTTTAATGCCCGCAAATCTAGGGCAATTACGCCATCAGGCTCGGCGTAAAGGCGATAAAAGCGTGGGCTTTTTATCTTATGCCTTGGGAAGTGCCTTGGATATTAAGCCGGTGATTCGCGCTTATCAGGGTGAAACCACGCCAGTGAGCCGCGTCAATGGCTTTTCGGCTGGTGTGGATAAGCTGTTTGCTATGGTGATTAAGCATATTGAACAGGGCTTAGTTGCGCCCACAGTGTGTGTGAGCTACGGCGGCGATCCTGCGGTAGTCACGGATATGCCAGCCTATCAAAAATTAAAGCAGGTCGCTAAGCAACACCATGTGCAATTACTACTCTGCGAAATGAGCACCACAGCCGGTGTAAATATTGGAGCAGGTGGCGTGGCGATTGCTTTTGCTTCTGAAATAGCCGCCGTTTTAGATTAGCGCAGCAGCCCGCCGGAGCGCGGGTGTTTCTCCATGTGCGCTAAGCAAAAAAATAATTTTATGAATCAGCTAGTTAAATGTTAAACCATAGATAACACAGAGACCCACAGAGTTTCACGGGGGAAGTAAAGCTTTGAGCCTGTGTCCTCTGCGCTCTCCTTTTTCTCTGTGGTTCAAGGTTTAGCGCCATTTCATGCACAGTTCAGGCTCTATGTAATTTTTTTAGCGCATATGGGGTGTTTCCCCCGCGCATGCCAAGCAAACGTCAAACCGCGTTTATGCTCTGAGCAAGCCCAATACTGCGGCTATTAGGCTTTGCTTGGCTCTACCAAGCGAGCAATCAGCATGCATATCTAGAATGCGGCTCTACCAACACGCAAAAATCTCAAATTTTGCAGTCCAGCCCTCACGTCTCTCCGTGATAAACTCGCGCACGCCTTTTTAATACCCTTCTCTTTGGAATTCGGCATGACGATAGTCACCCGCAAACAGCAAGAAAGCCTACAAGAAAGCTTGCAACAGGTTGTGCGCCTGTTGGATAGGCATCGGCTGGTTGAAGATATGGTGCATCGCCAAGATATGGCTAAGCACGAGCTAGTAGAGCAGCTGGTGCATAAGCAGCATTTGGTTGAGTTGCAAAAAAAGCTCGCTAGCCTGCACCCGGCCGACGTTGCGCATATTTTGGAAGCCCTGCCGCTGGTTGATCGCTTGCTGGTTTGGGAGTTGGTCAAGTCTGAGCACGATGGGGATGTGCTGCTGGAAGTATCGGATTCGGTGCGTGAATCGCTGCTGGCCGACATGGAAAGCTACGAAATTATCGCAGCTGCCGAGCACTTAGACGCCGACGAGCTGGCCGACTTGGTGCCCGATTTATCCAGCGAAGTACGCTCAGAACTGCTAGGCGGTTTGGACGATGAAGAACGCGCGCAGCTGCAATCGGCGTTGTCTTACCCTGAGGACGAAGTTGGCTCCTTAATGGATTTTGAAATGGTGACGATCAGAGATGACGTGACCTTAGAAGTGGTGCTGCGCTATCTACGCCGCTTTGATGAGCTACCTAATCACACCGATAAATTATTTGTGGTGGACCACGAGCAAACGCTAAGGGGCGTGTTGCCGATTAATCATCTATTGGTTTCCGACCCTGATTTAACCGTGCACGAAGCAATGGCCACCGATGTGGTGACGTTTCGCGGGCACGAAGATGCGGGGGACGCCGCGCAAGCGTTTGAGCGTTACGATTTAGTCTCGGCGCCGGTGGTGGATTCCAACCACAAAGTGATTGGCCGCCTCACGGTGGATATGATGGTGGACGTGATTCGTGAAGAATCCGACGCTGAAGTGCTGTCGCTAGCGGGTTTGAAAGAAGAAGATTTGTTTTCTAGCGTGTGGAAATCCGCTAAAAACCGCTGGCCTTGGCTGGCGGTGAATATCTGCACCGCCTTTATTGCCAGCCGAGTGATCGGCGCGTTTGAAGAAACCATTACTCATCTGGTGGCGCTGGCTGCGCTGATGCCAATTGTATCGGGCATTGGCGGCAACACCGGTACGCAAACCATTACGCTGATTATCCGTGGCCTAGCGCTGGGGCAAATTAACCCAAATAACTCTGGGCGCTTAATTGGCAAGGAGCTTGTCATTGCGCTGCTGAACGGCTTAGTTTGGGGCAGTGTACTGGGCGTGATTGCATGGCTGCTTTACCGGCAGATCTCTCTGGGCGTGGTGATGATGGCCGCAATGATGCTGAATTTGCTCGTTGCCGCCTTGGTCGGTATTTTAGTGCCACTCACCATGCAAAAGCTTGGCCGTGACCCCGCCTATGGCTCATCTGTGCTACTGACCGCCACCACCGACTCGATGGGGTTCTTTATTTTCCTTGGGCTGGCTTCAATATTCCTAATGTAAAAACTTCAAAAAAATCTGTTGCCACAGAGCCCTCTGAGAAAAGCAAAAATCAGACCAACAGCAGTATGAGATCGAGCTTTGGCTTGTTATGCGTTGTGTTCTCGTTTTAGCTCTGTGTCTACAGACGTTTTTTAGAGATAAATAGAATGCCATTGTTACCACGCCTCGCCGTTTTTGCTCCTTTATCCCTGCTGATTAAATGGCTGTTTCTGGCCTCTATCGTTGGCATGCTGGCGGGCAGTGCTTCAGCGTTTTTTTTGTTTTCTCTTGAATGGGCCACGGCGACGCGCTTGGCTCATCCTTGGCTGCTAGCGGGTTTGCCGCTGGCGGGCTTTATGGTGGGTTGGGTTTATCTGCGCTTTGGTCGGCAGGTGGAGGCGGGCAATAATTTATTAATCGACGAGATTAATGATCCGCAAAAAATCATTCCACTACGTATGGCTCCGCTGGTGCTGGGTGGCACTGTGGTATCGCATTTATTTGGCGCATCCGTGGGGCGGGAAGGCACGGCGGTGCAGATGGGCGCGGCTTTGGCCGATCAACTCACACGGGTTTTTCGCCTTAAAAATAGTGATCGGCGTGTACTACTCATGGCAGGGATTGCGGCGGGTTTTGCCTCGGTATTTGGCACACCGCTCGCCGGTGCTATCTTTGGCTTAGAAGTGTTGGCCATTGGCCGGATGCGCGTTGATGCCATTTGGCCCTGCCTTGTGGCGGCGGTGGTTGCCGAGCAAGTGGGCCTCTTGTGGGGTGTGCAGCATACACATTACGCCATGGCTAGTATTCCACCGATCAGCTTTTGGGTGTTGGCTGCGGTGTTGCTGGCAGGTGCAATCTTTGGCCTGACTGCGCGCTGCTTTGCCACGGCCACGCACAGGCTGGCGGCGGGGCTTAAAAAAATCATTCACTATCCACCGCTGCGCCCCTTTATTGGCGGCTTATTGATTGCCGCTGTGGCCTATGCTTTAAGCGCTGAGCGTTATTTAGGCTTAGGCGTGCCAACCATTGTGGAAGCCTTTCAACACCCCATGGCTCATTACGATTTTGCCGCTAAGTTCGCTTTTACCGTTGCTTCTTTAGCGAGTGGTTTTAAGGGCGGCGAGGTCACTCCCTTGTTTTATATAGGCGCAACCTTGGGCAATGTTTTAGCGCCTTGGCTAAACCTACCCTTTGCCTTTTTGGCGGGGCTGGGCTTTGTGGCGGTGTTTGCGGGGGCGGCGAATACGCCAATTGCGTCTACTCTGATGGCGATGGAAATATTTGGGGCAGAAATCGGCGTGTACGCCGCGCTAGCCTGTGTAATCAGCTATTTATGCTCTGGTCATAGCGGTATTTATCGCTCGCAGCGGGTGGATTATGGCAAGCACCGAATCTTGCCTAAGGGTATTAAACTCAGCGAGATTGCAGCTTATCGTGCTTCGAAAAAAAACATTAAAAAAGATCTGTAGACACAGAGAACGGGAAGAAGAGCAAAAGCGAGAAAAACGATGAGAAAAGCAAGGGTCTATCAAAAACACCAAGCTTAATGGCGGTATAAGTTGCAGTGAAGAATTAAATGTTTTTCTCCCTGAGTTCTTATTTTTCTTGTGTCGACAGACGTTTTAGATTTCCCCTTCGGAACCCTCTATGAATTATTCAGTTTTACTGGCACAAAGTGGTTTGGAGCGTTTTGATGCTCAGGTTTTGTTTCAGCACGCTACAGGCAAAAACCGCGCTTGGCTGATTGGCCATGGGCAGGATGAGGTGGAGGCGGCACACGCTGCGGCATTTAAGCTGTTAGCCGCCCGTCGCAGCAAAGGCGAGCCGGTGGCGTATATCGTTGGCACGCGTGAGTTCTTTGGCCGTGATTTTGTGGTGAATCCTAGTGTGCTCATCCCAAGGCCGGATACCGAGCTGCTGGTTGAGCTGGCTCTAGAGCGGGCCGCTGAAGGGGCTATGGTTTTGGATTTGGGCACCGGCTCCGGCTGCATTCCGGTTAGCATTAAACTAGAGCGCCCAGATCTGGATGTTAGTGCGGTGGATTTATCGCCTGCCGCTTTGCTCGTGGCGCAAGCCAATGCGAGCCGCTTGGATGCTGCGGTGCGTTTTTATCAGTCGGATTGGTATCAAGCTCTAGGCACAGCACACTTTGATGTGATTGTTTCTAATCCGCCGTATATTGAGCAAAACGATCATCATTTAAGCCAAGGCGATTTGCGCTTTGAGCCACGCAGCGCGCTATCAGATGAAGGCGATGGCTTGGTGCATATCCGCAGTATTATCGCCGAGGCTAGGCTGCACTTGAACGAGGATGGTTGGCTGTTATTGGAGCATGGCTGGGATCAGGCGGAGCCGTGCCGAGCATTATTGGCTGCCGCAGGCTTTGCCGCAGTACAAAGCTGGCGTGATTTAGCAGGGATAGAGCGCGTGAGCGGTGGCCAGCTTTAATTCGATAATTACCGGCGGTAAGAGCCAAAGCTTGCCGCAATTTTTTCATAAAAGTACAATACCTGAGTAAATCTATCAGGTATCAAAAAGGAAACACTATGAGCACGCAAGATCTTATTCGTCAGCAAGTAACTGAAAACGCCGTTGTTTTGTATATGAAAGGCACGCCAACTTTTCCGCAGTGCGGCTTTTCTGCAGGCGCGGTGCAAATGCTTAAAAACTGTGGTGTATCGTTTGCTGCGGTTAATGTGCTGGCCGATGCTGATATCCGCCAAGGCATTAAAGAATATGCTAACTGGCCCACTATTCCTCAGCTCTATATTAAGGGTGAGTTTGTAGGCGGCTCAGATATTATGAAAGAGCTGTTTGCCAATGGCGAGCTGCAAAAAATGCTGGAAGGCATTGCAGAGTAATCTTGTAGGGGCACGGCATGCCGTGCCCACTCGCCTTTTCTATCAGGCCGCGATCTTCTCATCCATCCGTTTACGCACGGCCAGCATCAAGGCTTCTCGGCGATAAGGCTTGTGCAGTATTTCGCCAAACAGCGTTTCGGAGCGATCGCTAGAGCTATTCTTGTGTGGATATCCCGATGTCAGCAGCACCGCCATATTGGGGCATGACTCGGCAATATGCTGCGCTAAAGTCACCCCATCCATGCCGCCCGGCATCACAATATCAGAAAGTAGCAAATCCACTTTGCCCGCCTGTTCAAGCTTGTCTAAAGCATCCATACCATTTTTAGCTTGAATAACGCTGTAGCCAAAAGTAGCTAAATGCTCGGCAGTGACTTCTCTTAAATCGACTTCATCATCAACTAATAAAATCGTTTCTTTTCCTCCTTGAATGGGATTTTGGATCGTGGTTTTTTCTACGATATTTATATTTTTCTCAAGTGCATTAATGGGTAAAAAAATGTGAAACATCGTGCCAATACCCAGCTCGCTATAAACGCGAATATGGCCATGTAATTGTTTTACAAAGCCATAAACCATGGTTAGCCCTAGTCCTGTGCCATTTTCTGTTTTTGTGCTAAAAAAAGGCTCAAAAACCCGCTCTGAAATTTCAGCAGGCATTCCTTTCCCATTGTCATTAAATTCCAATAATAAATATTCTTGGTTATCCAAATCAATGTCTTTGCAGTGGTTAAATATTTCTGGCCGCCAATGGTGAAGATAAATAACAATATCTCCACCGCTTTCGGGCATTGCATCGCGGGCATTAATAGCTAAATTAATAAGTACATTTTCAAACTCGGCCGTATCTAATTTTATAAGGGGTAAATTAGGCTCAATAAAAGTGTTGATGTTTATATCGGCCCCTAGCGTACGCTTTAATAATCCTAAAACTTCTTCAATCAATCCGCCGATTGATTTTGGTTTTATTTCATTTAAAGGTAGGGTACTCTTTCTAGATAGCTGTAGTAGTCGCCGAGTAATATCCGAACCACGCATAGCCGCATTAATTGCACTTTGTTGCCGCTCCATTGCTTTTATATTGCCTTGTAGGGCAGGCTCAATAAAATCAAGATTAGCAATGATGATGCCGAGTAAATTATTAAAATCGTGGGCTAACCCACCTGATAGTTGGGATAAAGCATCCATTTTTTGTGATTGAACAAGCTGGGCTTGTACTTTTTTTCTTTCGCTAATATCCCGAATTATGCCGGTAAACATCCGCTCCGCGCCTGATTTCCATTCTGAAATAGACAGGTCTAAAGGGATGAGCTGACCATTCTTATTTCTTCCCATGATTTCACGGCCAATGCCAATAATTTGGGCGTGGCCAGTATTTAAATATTGCTCTAAATATTGATCATGCTGGCTGTGTTCTGGCTCTTGCATTAATAGTTTTACATTTTTATGTATAACTTCATCTGCCGTATAGCCAAAAATGCGTTCTGCTGCGGCGTTGAATAAAATCACTTTCCCTTTGCAATCAATTAGAATAATGCCATCCGCCGCACTACTCAAAATAGAGTTTAATTTTGAGTCTTGTTCTTTTAGTAGTGATTCTTTTTGTTTTATTTCGGAAATATCAGAGATAAAACCATGCCATAAAATACTGCCATCCTCTAGTGCTTCTGGTTGTGCATTGCCGAGCATCCAATGTACGCTTTGGTCGGGGAAAATAGCGCGATATTCTTGCTGCCAAGGCGATCCTGTTTTTGCTGATTCTAATATGGATTTATTTAACTCATTAATATCTTCTGGGTGGACTAGATTGAATAATTTTTGTGCATCTTCATGGATTTCTTCTGGTGATAATAAACAGATATCTCGAATTCCTTCGCTACAATAAGGGAAATAACTTTTTCCTGTTTTTTCTAGTTTAAATTGATAAATCATTCCAGGAACATTCGCGGTTAATTTTTGTATGTCTTCTAATAACTTTGTGGTTTTTTCTGCTGATTTTTCTATGGTTTTTTCTGTTATTTTTCTTTCTGATACATCACGTTGAGTGCTAACGAAATGAGTGATTTCTTGTTGCTCATTAAATATCGGCGTGATCGATATTTCATTCCAATAATGACTGCCATCTTTACGATAATTAATTATTTCCCCATGAAAAGGCTGGCCATTTTTTAGTGCGATACGTATGTTTGATGTTGTCTCAAGGTCGGATAAAGGGCCTTGCATAAACCTGCAGGTTTTTCCTAGTATTTCATTGCCGTTTCTACCATTGGTCTTTTCAAATGCTTTATTTGCATAAATAATTTTATGATCTTGCGAGGTAATAAGCACGGCTTGGGATATTGAATCTAATGCTTGAGTACTGAGTAATAGTTTATTTAAGTGAATTTTTAACTCTTTTTCTGCTTTGTTTTTATAGTAAATTAATCCGGCAATGACTTGGCCCAATAAGGCAAAACCTAGCAAGGTGTAAATGATATCTGGATGATGGCTTGGGGATAAATAAATCATGATTGCAGAAGTAAGTACGAGCCCTGCCGCTGCCACGCTACCTAATTGAAAGCCTGCCCAAATAATGAGCAAGGGTAAAACGATAGAGAGTGCACTGGAGTGGCCCTCTAGATCGGGGGCGCTTGCCATATATAAAATAGGCAGTGCAATTATTAGTAAGATAAGCGCTTCTTTAGGGCGCTGTTTGAGCGGAAGCCAAGCCCAGAGTTGTATTTCTTTTTGCCAATTATTTTTTGTTTGATTAACAGAAAAAAAATCATTCTTCATGATGGCTACCTCTTTATGAGGGGCTTGCTACGTAGCTTGGCGCTCAATCCGGTTAATTTAAGTATTGCTAGGGTGGGCAAGGTAAACCGCCTTTGCCCTCCTTAATGCGGCTTCCCATGCTTAAATTAACAGGGCTGGATTGGCGCTGAGTGAAACAAAGCCCCATTCTAAGAATGCTGAGCTTCGCATGCTCAGTAGCAAGCTACCTATTTATACCCATATTTCAATTAAACCGTGTGATATCAGGCTAGAAAAAAATAATACTGTCTTCTTTATCTTCAATCGTCTCTAATATCTCTTTATCTGCATCTTTTATGAGTAGTAAACCTAGGTCAGCGCTAATACTACTAAATTTTTTATCTAATGAAAAACCGGCATCATAGAGTGTTGCTGCTGCTTGTGAGGCATCTTCTATTAGCTTAATAAAATGTGTTTCTTGTTCATTACTTAAACCAAATTTAGCCAGTGAATTTTCTATTTGTTGTTTTAAATTTTCAAATAATTCACAAGAACGTGATTGTTGTATTTTGTAATCACTTTCTAACTGTTGAACAAGTTCTTGCATATTACTGATAGCGGTTTTTGCATTAGTGCTTTGCAGGGTTAAGCGTTGGTGGGTTTCAATAGCATGAATACGGTTTTCTGCTGTTTCAGTGATAATGGCGGCATGATCGCGGATTCGGCCCGCAAAATCAGGGTTATTGTAGGGGAGGTTTTTAATTTGCAGGGTAATGCTTGGGTAGTTAACAATAAGCCGGTGCCCATATTCAAAAATACGTGGGTTATCTTGGGATAATGTTCGTAGTATTTCTGCTTCTAATGGGCTAGAGCGGCCTTCGCTATTGAGGGTTTTTTGTTCATTTTCGGTGCGGATTTGCGCAGAAACATTTAAATCAAATCCATGCGAAAAGGTAGAAATAAGCACTTTTAATAGTGATTCAATATCAGGGCTGCTCATTGCCCGCTTGATAAAATTAATCACGGTGCCCATTTCTCCTGAATTAGAAATGGCACTCATCGCGGTATCCGTCGCTGTTTTTAATGAGTCTTTTAGGCGTTCAGAGTCAGTAATAATAAGCTGGAGTAATTCAATTTTGCGGCGCAGCTCTGCCATGCGAAAGGGTTTAGGTAAAAAATCATCTGCTCCGGAGGCATAGGCATTTTGGCGGGTTTCTAAACTATCTGAGCCAGAAATAAAAACGACGCGTACTTCGGGCTGTTTTTCACGCGCCAGCAGGCAAACAGAATAGCCATTGATATCGGGTAAATTAATATCTAGCAAGATAATATCGGGATGAAATGTGCTGACGAGATTTAATGCATCTATCCCGCTATCTGCCTCCATAATCTCTGCATGACCTGCTAAGCCGTCTTTAATTAGGTTGCGAAATTCTTGTTCATCATCGACGATCAATATCTTGGTTTTCATCAGTCTTAGCCTTACCGTGGCTTTCTCATGAGCTTGTTGTAAAAAATGCATGAGAAAAGTGCTGGGTTATCAATGCGATAACTTAAATATAGCTGATGATTTTCCTGTCTATTTACCTTCGTTGATATACGGTATTTTTGACAAAAAGCTTGCTTATGTTGAAATTATGGTGGCATGAGCTTTTTGCATAGCTAAATCAGTGGCGGGCTGGTTTCGACAAAGGAGGGGCGCTCTGCCAGCTTGTTATAAAACTTGAGTAGATTTGGGTGGTTAGAGTGCCAGCCTTGCTCTGGAAGGCGAAAATCCAGATAGGCTAGGGTGCAGCCTAAGGCGACATCAGCTAAGGAAAACTGCTCGCTACCCCACCATTTTTTCTCATCAAGCTCTGCCGCAATCGAGGCAAGGCCGCGCTCTATTTTGGCTTGCTGATGCGCCACCCATTCTCTTGATTGCAGTGGCTCAGGCCTTAGGCGTTCTTGCCGGATTAACACTGCTGCATCGCTAATGCCATCGGCTAACGCTTCGCGACGTTTTACATTAATGGCTTGTCTTTGGTCATTTGGGATGAGCTTGCCAACGGGGGAGCTGTGATCCAAGAAATCAACAATCACCCGCGAATCATAAAGCGTTCTGCCGTCATCCATAATTAGGATGGGCACTTTGCCTAGCGGGTTAAGCTCGGGGACACTGCTGCCTGCAACGCCAGGGTTGTCTTCAATAATCTGATATTCGATGCGCTTTTCAGCAAGAACGATGCGTACCTTACGGCCGAAAGGGCTGGTATATGAGGTGATCAGTTTCATGCCGTCTGCGTTGTGATGGGTTAGGCCTTGATCTTAGCCGTTTGTCTGCGCTGAAACTAGATTTGTTGTTTGAATACAACGGGTTTAATGGGCAGCATGATGGATTTTACTTTTGCCGTGCTGCGGGCGGCCAACAAAGCCGCCCAGATTAACTCGGCTTAAACAGCGGCCATGATTGCTTCTACTTCTGCTGCGCTGCGGGCGATGTGCGGCCCAAGGATGCGGCTGCCAGTGGTTGTGATTAGTACGTTGTCTTCGATACGAATACCGCCAAAGTCTTGGTATTCTTCAAACTTGGCGTAGTTAATCATATCGCTATGGCGGCCTTCGGCTTTCCAGGTGGCGATCAGCGCGGGGATAAAGTAAATGCCCGGCTCTACCGTAATCACCATGCCTGCTTTTAGTGGCTTGCCAAGGCGTAAGTAGCCCATGCCAAATAGCTTGCTGCGCTCAACGCCATCCCCATAGCCGACTAGGTTTTCACCTAGGCTTTCCATATCGTGTACGTCTAGTCCAATTTGGTGGCCAAGGCCATGCGGGAAGGCGATGGCGTAGGCACCAGATTCAACCACGTCATCCGCATTGCCATTAAAAAAGTCCAGCTTAGTCATGCTTTCTACCATGACTTTGGCGGCTAGCTTATGTGCGGCAAGGTAGGTAAAGCCTGGTTTGAGTGCGGCAATCGCCTCGGTTTGCATTGCCAGCACCGTGTCGTACAGCTCGCGCTGGCGTGGGCTAAATTTGCCACCCACCGGAATAGTGCGGGTGATATCGCTGGCGTAACCGCCACTAGATGTTGCGCCGGTATCGTTCAGTACCAGATCGCCTTTTTGCAGCTTTTGATGGTGGTGATGGTTATGCAGCACTTCGCCGTTTCTGGAGAAGATACTTGGGTAGGCGAGCTGTAAATCATGGCTGCGCACAATGCCTTCCATCAGGCCAACCACTTGGTGCTCCAGCACATTGGCTTGGGAGGCACGCATCGCCGCGTGATGCACATCGCGGGTAATGGCCAGCACGGTTTCCATTTCTTTGATTTCATCGGCGGATTTAATTTCGCGCTGGGCCACTACTTGCAGGGTTAGAGCGGTCGAGAAACCTGCTTTCACTAGTCCGCTATCACAGCCCAGCAAATGAGCTAATTCTAGAATGGTTTCTCCGCGATAGGGGGCAAGGTATTGCACTTGAATACCCGCCGCTTGGGCGGTTGCCAGCCTTTGTTTTAATTGAGTATAAGGCTGGCTTTGCGTGACACCAGCGGTGGCTGCGCGCTCGCTTAAGGATGGCTGGGGACCGGTCCAGACGATATCGGCCACTTCGGCTTCATTGCCAAATAGGGTGATGCTGTCATTCGCGGTATCTATCAGGCCAGCAAGACCAGGCTCGTTGAGGCCAAAGTAATAGCGGAAATTACTGTCTTGGATAAACGGGAAAATATTATCCGTGTAATTCATTGGCGAATCGACGTTGCCAAGCAGCAAAATCAGGCTGTCCGGCAAGCTAGCAGCAAGGGTGGCACGGCGTTGGCGGTAGATTTCGGGGGCAAACATAGTGTTCTCCAAAATAAGTTAGGGCGTATTTTAATAGAAATCGCGTTTTATTTCGTGGTTGAAAACCCAAACTTTAAAGCGCTGATCTGTGCTTAATGACAAGGGCTTACGTTAATTGGCTATACACCTTGCACCTCAGATAGCACGGAGTTTCACAGAGCCCCTTGTTTTACGGCGATGAAGTTTTAAATTTAAAGCTTCGCAGCGATAGTTTTCTCTAAACTTTCTTCCTTTTGAAGTCTGTTTAGTCTGTTTGCCTAGAAAGCCAGAGTAGTTCCTTGTTATCGGGTATTCCTCTGTGGATCTCTGTGCTCTTGGTGTTCTCTGTGGTTCAAGGTTTGGCAAGGGAGCTTAGAAAGACCTGATTATGTCTCTTGCTCAATTTCAATTATAAATATCGTAGGGCGGGTGCAACCCGCGTGTTTATTCAGCATGGCTCGCGGGTTTCACCCGCCCTACACATTCAAAAACCAAGCCCAACACTCAAGAACCCCATCTGCACGGAGTCCATTGAGCAAGAGACATAATCAGGTAGAAAGATTACCGCATCACCTGCCGCCAATCCTGTTCAAAGTAATGCACCAGCTTTTGGTTGTTAAGGCGATTAGGCTCTACCGGCCAGGGTTGCATATCGGCGGGGAAGGTGAACATCAGCCTGGTGACTTCTCCATCTAAAAAGCGCATCGGCTCGGTGTATTGGGTGGGCGGGGCATAGTTGCCTTTTTTGTCGGCCAAAATAAACCCCCATTCACCAAAAGACGGTACGTAGGCGTGGTAAGGGTAGGTGTGAAAGCCCGCTTCTTTTAGCGTGGCGTTGATGCACCAGTAGGAGCGTGGGGCAAAATAGGGCGAGGTGGATTGGATCACCAACAGGCCGTTTTCGCTGAGGTGACGCGCCATCAGGCGGTAGATAGGCACGGAATAAAGTTTGCCTAGGCCAAAGTTAGATGGGTCGGGAAAATCGGCAATAATGGCGTCAAATTGCTCAGTATTTTGCTCCAGCCATTGGCCTGCATCGGCATTAATAATATGCACTTTGGGGTTTAGAAACGCGCCTTGGTTGAGCTTCACTAGCGGCTCTGAATGGCTAAATAGCTTGGTCATGGCGGGGTCTAAATCCACTAAGGTAATCTGCTCAATATTTTTATGCTTGAGCACTTCCCTTGCGGCTAGCCCATCGCCCCCACCCAAAATCAGCACCCGCTTGGCCCATGGTAGTTTCTCTAGGGTGGGGTGAACTAAAGCCTCGTGATAGCGGTGCTCATCACGGCTAGAAAACTGTAAATTGCCATTGATATGCAGGCGTAAATCATCTTTCCATTTGGTGACCACTAAGCGCTGATAAGGCGTGGTTTGGGCATGAATAATTTCGTCACCAAACAGTCCGCGCTCAGACCATTGGGTAAGGCGATCGGCGTAGAAAAAGCTGCCAATCAGCAGCACAAGCACAATGGCCGCGCGGGTTTGCTTGGCGCGGTGTGCTTTGATTTCATGTTTAAAGGTGTGGGTTGCCCATAAGGCAACGGCCGCATTTAGCAGGCCAAATAGCAAGGCGGTACGCGCCATGCCCAGTTTGGGGGCCAGCACTAAGGGAAATAACAAGGAAACAACCAGCGCGCCTAGATAATCAAAAGTCAGCACGCGGCTGACGATCTCGGCAAAGTCTGGCCTATTTTCCCCTTGGCGATTTAACACCCGCATCACCAGCGGAATCTCCATCCCCACTAGCACGCCAATTAAAAACACTAACACATACAGTACCGTACGAAACGGTGTGCCCATCCAAGCAAACACTAAAAACAGCAGCGTGGCGGATAGCCCGCCAAGTAAGCCCACCAATAACTCAATATCAATAAAGCAGGCGAGGGTATCTTGCTCTTTTACATATTTAGATAGGTGTGATCCCACCCCCATCGCAAACAAATAGCAGCCTATGATGGAGGAGAATTGCAAAATAGAATCGCCCAGCAAATAGCTGGCCAATGCCCCTGCAATGAGTTCATAAGCAAGGCCACATGAGGCGACGATAAACACCGATAAAATTAATATGCGTTGCTGTAATATTTGGCTTGGGATGGGTTTCATTTAGAATGGGGCAACCTTTCGTATATGTTACATTTGCTGATATTGTACTGCATGTAAAAGGTAGGGGCGCTGCTTGCTGCGCCCTTTGCGATCAGGGCGCGGCAAGCAGCGTCCCTACCGTTATTTTTAAAGGATGATTAAATGCTGACGCCCTTAATCCATTATCTGATTTATATGCTTTCTGGCCTTGGGCTATTGGCGCTATTTGTGCTGGTATACACCAAGATTACGCCTTATGACGAATTTGCATTGATTCGTCAGGGATGCTTGTCAGCCGCTTTATCTTTGGGCGGCGCGCTGCTGGGGTTTTCGCTAACGCTGGCCGCCAGCGTGATGCACAACGCCAGCTTTGAACTATTTATTTTCTGGGCCTTTTGCGCGATGGCGGTGCAAATTATTGCGCACTTGGTGTTATCTAAACTATTGCCAAATATGAATCAGGATTTAATCGAAAACAATGTCGCAATGGGGGCTTTAATGGGCGCTTTATCGCTGGCTATTGGCTTAATTAACGCGGGTTGTTTGTCTTAAACTCATTTTATTAAAACCTAAATCTTGAACTACGGAGTGCGCGGAGGACACAGAGTTACACGGAGAAAACCTTTATCCTGAAGAGCACGCAAACTTTAGCGAGGCTCTGATTATTTCTAATTCATCATTCCCGTGCATTGGGTGTCTAGTATTAAAACTGGATCCCCGACTAAAGCCCTTGGGGATGAATGACCTATTAATAGCATGTCTTTTCTCCGTGAGCCTCTGTGTTCTCCGTGGTTCAAGATTTGGGTTTATTGTATTTATCGCTAATCCTAGGAGCGCATCATGGGTCTCGGTTCTTTTATTAAGAAGCAGTTTATTGATGTTTTGCAGTGGAATGAAGATCAAGACGGCGTGCTGGCTTGGCGGTTTCCGATGCAAGATTTTGAAATTCAAAATGGCGGCAGCCTCACCGTGCGCGATTCGCAATTGGCTTTGTTTGTAAACGAAGGCCAGATTGCTGATCAATTTGCGCCAGGGCTGCACAAGCTGGTTACGCAGAATATGCCGCTGCTGACTAACTTAAAAAACTGGGACAAACTGTTTGATTCGCCGTTTAAATCAGATGTGTATTTCTTTAGCACTCGCACTCAGCTAGGGCGTAAATGGGGCACGCCGCAGCCCATTACCATTCGGGATAACGATTTTGGCATGGTGCGCTTACGTGCTTTTGGTGTGTTCTCTTACAAGCTGGTTGATCCTGTGCTGTTTTTTAAGGAAATCAGCGGTACGCGTGAAGAGTACACCCGTGATGAAGTAGAGCTACAACTGCGCAATCTAGTGGTCTCTACCATGAGCAGCGCGATTGGTGGATCTGGCGTGCCTTTCCTAGATATGGCGGGCAATCAGGGTTTGATGGGCGAGAAAATCAAAGAAGCCTTAATTCCTGTATTTGGTAAATACGGCTTAGCGCTAGATAACTTTGCCGTTGAAAACATCTCGCTGCCCGAAGAGCTGCAAAAAGCCATCGACACCCGTATCTCTATGGGCATGATGGGCGATTTGGGTAAATACACCCAGTATCAGGTGGCGCAAAGTATTCCACTGGCGGCGCAAAACGAAGGCGGGCTAGCAGGAATCGGCGCTGGCCTTGCTGCAGGAGTGGGCGTGGGGCAGGTGATGGCGGATGCCATGAAAAACAGCTTAAGCCCTGCTGCTCCTGTTGCCGCTCCTGTGGTGGCTGCTGCCCCTGCCGTTGCGGTGGATAATCCACAAGCCAAATTGGCCTCGTTAAAAGGCTTACTTGATCAAGGGTTGATCTCGCAGGCCGATTACGACACGGCTAAGGCTGAAGTGATTAAAAAACTGGTGGGTTAAGCCAGTTAACACTGCGCGCGGAGAGAACACGAAGCCAAATGAGTTAAACACAGATCATTAAGCTGATTAGCGGTTTTTCTCGGCAAAATCCACTTACAAAAAACGCGTCATCCCCGAATGCTTTTATCGGGGATACAGCGCTTTTGAGTGCATCGCGACTAGATTCCCACCTGCGCGGGAATGAGGCTGTAAATGGCGGATTAGAACGCTTAATCCGTATTTTTTTAAAAAACAGGCCGTATCTTTTCTCTGTGTTCTCTGCGCCTTAAGATTTTTTTAGCTATTTTTCCAACCTTCAGGTTCCTTTATGTACACAGCTGCCTGCCCAAGTTGCGGGGCGCCCGTTTCGTTTCGTTCTGCCGCGTCGGTGATGGCGGTTTGCGAGTATTGCCAGAGCACGCTGCTTAGAAATGCCGATGAAATCAAAGATATCGGCAAAATGTCGAGCGCTTTGGAAGACTATTCGCGGATTCAGATTGGCACCAGCGGGCAATATCAGGGCCAGGGCTTTAATGTAGTAGGGCGGATTCAGCTGCGTTACGACGCAGGCTTTTGGAACGAGTGGTATCTGTTCTTTGATGATGGCAGCGCGGCTTGGCTGGCGGATACTTCTGGCCAATATATGCTGACCAAAAGCTTAGGGGCGGCGGTGGACGCGCCAGCCTTTGCCGATATACAGCCAGAAATGGCGTACTTATATGAGCAGCGCAGCTATGTTTTTTCTGATGTACGCACGGCGCAGTGCGTGTCTGGTGCGGGGGAGCTGCCATTTACCGTAGGCAAGGGCTATGTGGCCAAGGTGGTGGATGCTCGGCATGCTGCGCGTTTTATTACGCTAGATTACTCTCAGGGCGCACCTGAGCTATTTGTGGGCGAGGCCGTTAATCTTGCTGATTTAAAGTGTCAGCTATTACGCAGTGACGATCAAATTACGGAAAGCGCGGGGCGGTTGGCTGGCAAAAATAATGTGCTCGATTGCCCAAGCTGCGCCAGTCCGCTCAAATATATCGCCGGAATGGCAATGCAGCTGGTTTGCCCAGCCTGCCATACGGAAGTGGATTGCGCCGGAGATAAGGCCGTTGCTATTGGCAAAGCTCGGCAGCTAGAGGCGTTTCATAGCACTTTGCAGCTGGGCGACACCGCCACCATTGAGAATAAAAAATGGCTGTTGATTGGTTTGATGCGCTGTAGTGAGGATGGGGAGGATGCGGATTGGACCGAATACCTGCTCTATCACGCTAGCCTTGGTTTTATGTGGCTGGTAGAAAGCCAGCAAGGTTGGGATCAGATCGAGGTATTAAACCAATGGCCAGAGATGCACAACGCCGCGCAGGCCATGCTTAATGGCAAAAAATATCGCAAGCTATTTGATTACGACGCCCACGTCACTTACGCCGCTGGGGCATTTAACTGGCGGGTACACGTGGGGGATAAAACCGCATTAAGTGATTACGATCTCAATGGCGTGCGCCTCTCTAAAGAGCGTAGCCCCAGTGAAGTGACGTGGTCTAAAGCCAAGCGAATCAGTAGCGAGCTAGTGGGACAATGGTTTGCTAAGCCCATCGCTGCTAGTGAAGACGCCAGCCCCAGCTCGATTAAAAGCCTTGCCATTATGTTTACCGCGCTGTTAACGGTGATTAATTTGCCGCTGCTGATATTTAATGGTTTTGATGGAATTTGGTTGTTGATCTTGGCTTTGGTCTTGGTTTGGTTGCCTGCTAGGTAGGATTGGGCACGGCATGCCGTGCCCCTACATTTTTTAAATATTCGGAGTTGTGAATTGAAACCTGGCTTTTATAAAGCATATTGCCTCGTGATTATCGGCATTTGCACGCTAATAAATGCCACATCTGGCAGCAGTGGTAGCGGCTCATCGTCTAGGGGCTGGAGCAGTGGTGGCAGTAGCTATGGCAGTAGCAATTGGGGCGGCGGTGGCGGTGGGCATAAATGAGTTTAGGGCGGCATATTCTGGCTGATTTATCCGGCATCGCGCCTGCGTTACTGGCAGATCCCGTTAAAGTTGAGCAGATCTTAAGAAGCGGCGCAGAGGCGGGCAATGCCACCGTGCTGGCTGGACACTTTCATCATTTTGGCTTTGAGTTGGGTGTAACCGGTGTACTGCTGCTGATGGAGTCACACCTATCGATTCATACTTGGCCCGAGCATGGCTACGCCGCAATTGATATTTTTATGTGTGGCGAGGCCGAGGCAGATGCCGCATTGGCTGCGCTGATTGCCGCCTTAGCACCCAGCCATCAGCAGTTGTTTAAACACGAGCGCGGCTTGCCGTCTGGGGTTTGCTTGGGCATATAAGACGAAATTATTTTATAAAGAGCATATCTGAGTGTTGTAGCCTTATTGGGGCGAGGAGCAGGAGATGCTAAAGCTAAAATGGATTAGTCTGTGCTACTTGCTCTGTGCGGCGGCTTTTGCTGATCCGCCCCTGCGTATTGCCGCCCAAGAGGGCGTTTCCCCTAAGTTTATTTTTCAGAGCAACCCGCTCACAGGGCAGTGCCCTGATATTTTGCGTGCGATTGAGCAACTCGATCCAAGCATTCATTTTGATTTAGATCCCCATCCAACGCCGATGGCCAGAGTGGAGTATGGTTTGTTTACAGGGGGGCTAGATGCGGCTTGTGCCTTGCTGGAGACAACTAAGCGAAGCGAAGGGGCTTTGCGCATTGCAACCCCCCTGTATTTTGTACAAGAAAAGCTGCTTGCGCGTAGTGATGACAAGGTGAGGGTAAAGAGCTTCAATGAGCTGGCCGCTTTAGGGGGGCTGGTTGCTACTCCCGCAGGCGCGGCTTATGTTCAGCTTTTAAAAGCCCGCGGCATTGCGGTAGATGATAGCAGTGGTGACAGTTTAGTTAATTTAAAAAAAGTGCTTAGCAAGCGAGTTAGATTTTTTTATATCAGTGAATTGAGTGGTCTATATGCGATCAGGGCTAATCATTTGGAGGGCCAATTGCAGCTTTTACCCGATGCATTGCATCAAGAGGCGATGTATTTTTGGCTGAGTAAAAAGGTGCCTCCAGCGATGGTTATTAAGGTAGAAAACGCTCTTAAGCAGCTACAAAATAATGGCGAATTGCAGCGGATTTTTCGTTCTTATCAAGATGAATTTTAATCTTAAGAAGATGAGGCTAGCCGCTCACTCCTCCTTGTTTGCGTGTTCAGCTTAAGTTTTTTTCATACCAAGGCTTGCTGCGGTTGACTACTTTTACGATCAAGAGCATCACCGGTACTTCAATGAGCACCCCCACCACGGTTGCCAGCGCCGCGCCCGAATGAAAGCCAAATAAACTAATGGCCGCTGCTACTGCCAGCTCAAAAAAATTAGATGCGCCAATCAGCGCTGATGGGCCGGCGATATTGTGTTTTTCGCCTAGCGCTCGGTTTAGCCAGTAGGCTAGCCCTGAATTAAACAACACCTGAATTAGAATCGGCACGGCTAATAAGGCGATGACCAGCGGCTGCTCAATAATGGTTTTACCCTGAAAAGCAAACAGCAAAACCAGTGTGGCTAACAGCGCGCTAATCGACCAAGGACCAATTTTAGCCATGGCCTTATCTAATGCGGCAGAGCCTTTGGCGAGCAAAGATTTGCGCAATAGCTGGGCAATAATAACGGGGAGCACGATATACAAAATCACCGAGGTAATCAGTGTGGCCCAAGGAACAATAATCGCCGATATCCCTAGCAAAAACGCCACCAGCGGTGCAAAAGCCACCACCATAATGCTGTCGTTTAAGGCAACTTGGCTCAGCGTAAACAGCGGGTCGCCATGGGTTAGCTTGCTCCAAACAAACACCATTGCTGTGCACGGCGCAGCGGCCAGTAAGATTAAACCGGCGATATAGCTATTGATTTGCTCTGCGGGCAGGTAGGGGGCAAACAGCAGGCGGATAAATAACCACGCTAAAAATGCCATTGAAAAAGGCTTTACCAGCCAGTTTACAAATAGCGTGACCCCAATCCCTTTAGCATGTTTGCGCACCTCGCTTAGTGCCGAAAAATCCACCTTAATCAGCATCGGGATAATCATAATCCAGATCAGCAAGCCCACCGGCAGATTGACGTTGGCGATTTCTATCGCGCCAATAGCCTGAAAAACGCTGGGTAAAAACTGCCCCAAAGTAATCCCCGCAATAATGCACAGGAATACCCAAATCGTAAGATAGCGCTCAAATACGCTCATCTGAGCTGATTGCTTGGTGGCTTCTAACACGATGCATCCTGCTTTGTTGAGCAAGAGGCAGGCGGATCAAAGCATTGCTCAGGGTGCCCTTCGCAGCATTCTGCGGTTAGAAACGAGATGAGCTCCTGCATCAGGGCTAGATTGGCCCGATAGCGCATATAGCGCCCTTCCTGCTCCACCGTAATTAGCTTGGCTTGCGCCAGTGCTTTTAGATGAAAAGACATATTGGTAGCAGGCAGCCCCAAAGCCGCCGCGATATCTCCTGCCACCATGCCCTTATCACCCTGCTTAACCAGCAGGCGATACACGTCTAGCCGTACACCAGAAGAGAGCGATTCAAAAATAGTAGTTGCGATTGTTTTTTCCATTCATCAACTATACAACAATATTTGAAATATTGTAGCGTTATAGTTACCATACATAAAATACCCCGCCATCATGGAGATGCCCTATGAGCAAAATTTATAATGTGCTGTTTATCTGCACCGGTAATTCGGCCCGCAGCCAGATTGCTGAAGCTGTATTAAATCATGTGGGTAAAGGCCGATTTCAGGCCTATAGCGCGGGCAGCCAGCCAGCAGGTAGCGTGAATCCTTTAGCCATTGAAGCACTGCAGCATGTGGGTATCAGTACAGAAAAACTACGCAGCAAAAGCTGGCAAGAATTTAGCGCGGCAGATGCGCCACAAATGGATTTTGTATTTACCCTTTGCGATTCGGCTGCGGGTGAAGCTTGCCCAGTCTGGCCTGGCCATCCAACGCTGGCTCACTGGGGTGTGGCTGCTCCTGGCACGGGGGGTAATGAAACCATTCAGCACAAAGTTTTTCATGACACCCTTTTAATCTTAAAACGCCGGATTGATCTGTTTACTGCTTTGCCAGTAGAAAAGCTCGATGCCCTAGCATTAAAACTTCAAGTCAGTGAAATTGGCCAAAGCCTCTAAGGATATAAAAATGAGCATAAAAGTAGGCATTAACGGCTTTGGCCGGATGGGGCGTTTAAGCCTGCGTGCGGCATGGGGGTGGCCAGAGCTTGAGTTTGTGCAGATTAATGATCCGGCGGGGGACGCCGCCACACTGGCGCATTTGCTCAATTTTGATTCTGTACATGGCCGCTTTGCCCATGAGGCTTTCAGCGATGGCGATGATATTGTGATTGGCGGACAGCGGATTAAAACCACTCGCAATCGCGCCATTAGCGACACCGACTGGTCGGGCTGCGATGTGGTGATTGAGGCCTCGGGCAAAATGCGTACTACCGCTTTGCTGCAAGCTTACTTAGAGCAAGGCGTAAAACGCGTGGTGGTGACTGCTCCGGTTAAAGAAGCAGGGGTGCTGAATGTGGTGGTGGGCGTAAACGATCATTTATACGATCCGGCTATCCACCGTATTGTGACTGCCGCCAGCTGCACCACCAATTGCTTGGCTCCTGTTGTAAAAGTGATTCATGAGCAGCTGGGCATTCGCCACGGCAGCATGACCACCATTCACGATTTAACCAACACCCAGACCATTATCGATGCGCCGCACAAAGATCTGCGCCGCGCCCGCGCTTGCGGCACCAGCCTGATCCCCACTTCAACTGGCTCGGCGACGGCGATTACGGAAATCTTCCCTGAGCTAAAAGGTCGCTTGAATGGCCACGCAGTACGTGTGCCACTGACCAATGCATCACTCACCGATTGTGTGTTTGAGCTGGAACGCGCCACCACGGTTGAAGAAGTCAACGGCCTGCTTAAAGCCGCATCCCAAACCTATTTAAAAGATATTCTGGGCTATGAAGAACGCCCGCTGGTGTCGATCGACTATCGTGGCGACGCCCGCTCATCCATCATCGACGCACTCTCAACGATGGTGGTCAACGGCACGCAGCTGAAGCTTTACGCTTGGTATGACAATGAGTGGGGCTATGTAAACCGCACTATGGAGCTGGTGAGAAAGGTGGGATTGGCGTGATTCTAGTGAGTTAAATCTTAAACCACAGAGAACACAGAGAAGCACAGAGATAAGGAAGACTGGTTTTTAGCTTTTCTCTGCGTCCTTTGTGTCCTCGTTTTTCTCTGTGGTTCAAGGTTTAGCGCTAGTTCACCCTCAGCTGAGGGGCCTTGTGACTTTAGTTGCTGCATCTGGGGGACCCCCTCGTAAGTACTTATTTATTTGGAACACTATGCTCTCCCCCCAAATCCGCCAATATCTCATCATCACCGGTAATTACTGGGCGTTTACCCTGACGGATGGGGCGCTTAGGATGTTGGTGGTGCTGCATTTTCATCAGCTAGGTTTTTCGCCGCTGAGCCTTGCTATGTTGTTTTTGTTTTATGAGATTTTTGGCGTGATCACCAATCTGGTTGGTGGCTGGTTGGGGGCGCGTATTGGCTTAAATAAAACCATGAATATCGGCTTAGCTTTGCAAGTGCTGGCTTTACTCGCACTCACCGTTCCTGCTGGCATGTTAACGGTGGCTTGGGTGATGGCAGCGCAAGCGCTATCTGGCATCGCTAAAGATTTAAATAAAATGAGCGCTAAAAGCAGCATTAAAGCGCTGCTGCCTAAAGGCGAGGAAGGGCGGCTCTATCAATGGGTGGCGCTGTTAACCGGCTCTAAAAATGCTTTAAAAGGCGTAGGATTTTTTTTGGGCGGCGTTTTGCTTTCTGCGCTGGGGTTTACGGGGGCAATCTGGCTACTGGCCTCGGCATTGTGTTTGGTTTGGCTGGCCAGCATGTTGTGTTTAAAACAAGATTTAGGTAAGGCCAAAAACAAGCCTAAATTTGCGGATATTTTTTCTAAAAGCAGGCCGGTGAATGTGCTATCGCTGGCGCGTTTGTTCTTATTTGGCGCGCGTGATGTGTGGTTTGTGGTGGCGCTACCGGTGTATATGGCAACGCGCTTGGGCTGGAGCGATTGGAGCATCGGGGCCTTTTTTGCGGCATGGGTGATCGCCTACGGCATCGTGCAATCCCTCGCTCCGCGACTCACTGGCAAGCATCCAGACGGCAAATCGGCACTGCGCTGGGCGCTGCTGCTGGCGATGATCCCCGCTGCCATCGCGTTGGGCCTCTCAGAGCCTCGTGTTTTGCTGTTGGGGCTGGCGGTATTTGGCGTGCTATTTGCAATTAACTCATCCCTGCACAGCTATTTGATCGTGAGCTACGCCAAGGAAGACGGCGCATCGCTGGATGTGGGCTTTTACTATATGGCCAATGCCATGGGGCGGCTGATCGGCACGGTTTTATCCGGCTGGGTTTACCAAAGCGCGGGCCTTGCTGCCTGTTTGTGGATCTCGGCCGCCTTCGTCGCGCTGGCCGCGTTGATATCACTGGCCCTGCCTACTGCCCTTGCAACGGGACAAAAAATGTAGGGTGGGCACGATTTTGTGCCCACGCGTGGCATCAAATTACCTGATTTTGCCTCTTGCTCAATCTCATTATAAATATCGTAGGGCGGGTGAAACCCGCGTATTTATTCAGTATTACTCGCGGGTTTCACCCGCCCTACGAATCGCAGATCGCTTAAGTTGATCGGATTGTCCTTGCAACGGGATAAAAAACATAGGCTTTTTTAAAAGGAAAATAATATGCAAAAAATAGAGCAGGTACTGGCTTTTATTATTGAAATTGAAAAACTAAAAAACGTCATTAGAAAAACTAAACCAGTGGGGCTGGATCGTTATGAAAACGCTGCTGAGCATAGCTGGCATGTTTGTCTGGCGGCTTTAATGCTTAAAGATTATGCCAATGAGGCTATTAATATTGATCGGGTGATTAAGATGCTGCTCATTCACGATCTGGGCGAAATTGATGCGGGTGACACCATCATTTATGCCAGTGAAACGCCAGAAATTAAACGCGCTGAAGCCAATGGAATAAAGAGATTGCTGGCTTTATTGCCAGAGGGCTGTGGGGACGAGTATTTACAGCTTTGGTATGAGTTTGAGGCGGGCGAGAGTGCGGATGCTAAGTATGCCAAAGCGATAGATCGCGTTCCGCCACTGCTACATAATTTACATGGCAATGGCCACAGCTGGAGTGCGCATCAGGTGTCAAAAGACAAAGTATTTGCAGTGAATAGCCGCATCAGCCAAGGCAGTGTGCCGCTTTGGCAGGTGTTGGAAACGAAGCTGCATGCCGCAGTAGCCAGCGGTATTTTATAGCTTGGGTATGGCTTACCACTGGCAGCCCTTATCGCTAACCGTATCGTGCAATAACATGGGAATCGCCAATAAACCCATCTGGCTGTAAGCGTTTTTGCAATCGCCACGTACCGCCTTATCCAGTTCTTTTGCCAGTACGGTGCGATGCTCTTTTGGAGGCGGAGCAAGGTTTGGTATGGTTTTTATATCAAATTTGGGTAGGGTGGCCACAGCGCTGGCGGGGCTGCTTAAGGCGCTGTCTAAATCGCCAATTACGGTTTCTGTGCTTGAATGAATTTGGGGCTGGGGCACACTTTGGGGTGTGTTTAGGCTTGGCTGCTGTGCTATTGCGCTGTGGCTGGGCAAAGCAATTTGCTTGGGGCTTTTCAGTAGCGCTGGTTTTGGTGCCGCGGTGGGAGCTATAGGCTCAATAGGGCGGGGGAGTATTTTTAATAGCGTGACTTCCACGCTGGGCGTATCCACTGGAATATAGCGCGGCGCGGGAAAATAAATCGCAAATAAGCCTAAATGCAGTAGTAGGGCAAGCAATAAGCTAAATAGGCGAATCGATATTTTCATCAGCAGGCAGGGCACAAAAAAGTTGATTGTGCCAGCTGCTTAATAGAAGTAAATCAATATTTGTGTAAATCATTGTCATTGATTTGTCAGGGAGCTTAAGCAGGGATGCGATGCATCTAGCTCAAAGGCGGGCGAAATGGGGAGGCTGCGTTTGGGGGAAGAGCGCTGATGCAGAGTTAAGTTTCTTCATTTAATCGCTTTGATGAGGGGCGGGGCGTATGGTTTTTAGCGCCTCATTGAATCGCAGCAAGAACGCGTGGGATTGGGGCTGGTTTTTTTTGACCATGAGCCGTAAGGCTACTTTTTCTACGATGCCACCGCTGGCAACAGGTGTTTTTTTTAGTCCGGCGACTTGGGCAATGGCTTCGTTGCCTTGTATTTGATCGGTCAGAATAAAATCGGCTTTGTCTTCCGCAATGAGCCTGATGCAAGAGCTCATATCATAGGGGCGGATCATCTGAAACAAGCCCTTATTGACCATCAACTCAACTTCCTTCAAAAATGCCCAGCCCAAAGGATGGCAGTAGCGTTTACCTTGCAGGCTATTGAGCTGGGTTCCGTCTAGCTGGCTGCCAGGCAGGGCAAAGACTTTTATTTCAAGGATAAAAAGAGGATCTGAAAACTCGAATAATTCCCGTCGTTCTGGGGTGCTGATATAGGGAAAAGTGGCAAGATACTCGCCTTTTAGTGTTGATTGGTAGCCATTCGTCCAAGGCCGCCAGTCTAGCTGGTAAGGCAGGTTCGCATTATTCATGACTTGTTTAACAAGGCTAACGGCAAGCCCTCCATCGGGGAGCGATGTGTCGGTAAAGGGCGGGTAATTTGGGCCGGTAACCAGTTTGGCTGGCTGGGCTAGGGCCAGCCCGCTTAGGCAGCTCAGCAGAAGCAACCATCTTGGCATGGTGTATCCCCCTTAGATTAAATGCGTGCATTTATCTTAGCTAAGGGGAATAGATTTTGTGCGGCTAATCAAAGCCGCGAATATGTTCGCCGCGCAAAACCGGTAGCTGCCAACGTAAGCGCATGGCTAATAGCCTAAAGCTAAAGCCCGCGATTAAGGCGATCAGCGAGGCGGGGCCAGCTTCTAAGCCTAAGTAGTGCAGCAAGATATATAAAGCCCCCGTAGCCAGTGACACGCTAGCGTAAATTTCGCGGCTTAACACCATCGGTACCTGATTGCACAGCACGTCTCTAAGCAGGCCACCAAATACACCGGTTACCATGCCCGCCATAATGGCAATCCCCGGGTGAACGCCTGTTTCCATACCGATATTGCAGCCAATAATGGTGAATGCCACTAAGCCGAGTGCATCCACGACTAAAAATAAGCGGCGTAAATGGTGTAAGTGGCTGGCAATGAAGGCGGTAATGATTGCCGCGCCTATGGTAAACAGCAGATATTGCGGGTGGGCTACCCAGCCTAGTGGATAGTGGCCCAGCAGCATATCGCGTGCAGTGCCACCGCCCAATGCCGTGACCGTGCCAATAAAACAAATACCAAATAAATCCATGTTACGGCGCATACCCATCAGCGCACCGGACATGGCTTCGGCGGTGATGGCGATTAAATAAATAGAGTAAAGCAGCATTGCTAACTTCTTTCAGTAGGGGGTGGATGAGCGTGTTCTATAGGTCGATAAATTAATAAATAGCATTATCTAGTGTGTTTTAGATGTATTGAATAAAATTTAATATTTATAAGGTATGCTTAAAAATTCTTAATATGTAAAAGATGCACTGGTGAATTTAGATCCTAAGCAAACTGAGGCGCTACGCGCAGTGGTTGAAACTGGCAGCTTTGAGCAGGCCGCCCAGCGCTTGCATTTAACGGCTTCGGCGGTTTCGCAGCGGGTGCGTGCGCTAGAAAGTAAGCTTGGCAACCCCTTGGTGGTGCGCAGCCGCCCAGCCCGCGCCACACCAGTTGGCCAGCGGCTTTTGCAATATTTGCGCCGTGTAATGCAGCTAGAAGCCGATCTGGCGACTGATTTAGCTGTGGAGAATTACTCTCCTCTATCGCTCACTATTGCGCTGAATGCCGATACCCTAGGGACTTGGTTTTTCCCTGCTTTGGCGCAGGCCTTGGTCAATGAAGAGGTGTTGATTGATTTAACCGTGGAAGATCAAGATTACACCTATGCACTGCTTGAATCCGGCATGGCAATAGGCTGCATAGGTAGCGAAGAAAAACCTATGAAAGGCTGTTTTGCCGAGCCACTTGGTGTGATGCGCTATCGGTTGATTGCGAGCAAAAGTTTTTGCGCGCGCTGGTTTGCTCAGGGGCTAAATCGTAACGATGCAAGGCGAGCACCCGTGGTGGCGTATTCGCATAAAGACACCTTGCAAGCTAGCTTTTTAGAAACCCGCTTTGGCTTATTAGCCGATGCCTATCCCTGCCACTATGTACCCGGAACCGAGCCGCATCTGGCCGCCATTCGCCATGGCTTGGGCTACGGTATGGTTCCTGAGTTATTGCTGGGTAATGGGCTGGAAGGCCTGGTTGATTTAGCGCCTGATTTTCCTTGTGATGTAAGGCTATTTTGGCACTCTTGGAAGGTACAATCACCTAGGATGGAAGCGCTGTCTCAGCAGATTATTGGGGCAGCAAGAAGCGTTTTGGGGCATGGGTTTTAGTATGAATTATTAAATAAATAGCAGTATGTTTGTGTTCTATATTGCAGAGAACGCTCCCTTATTCTGGGCGTTACTGAAGGGGAAACCTATGCGATATAGCGGATTGATACTTGCAGGCCTTGCTTGGTTTTTTTGCAGATCCATTGCCATGGCAGCTCCCCTTGAGTTGGTTACATTGCAATACCCGCCTTATCAGTATGAAGAAAATGGTGAAACGAAAGGTTTTGTGGTCGAAATTGTAAAAGAAGCGTTTCGTCGCTTACATCAGCCAATTAACATTACCCTGCTACCTTGGACGCGATCGATAAAAATGATTGAAGATGGCAGTGCTGATGCTGTTTTTACTGCATATAAAACCCCAGAAAGAGAAGTATTTGCTGATTACTCAAAAGAAATATTAATGCCCCAAGTGGTATCTTTATTTGTTTTAAAGGGCTCGCCTATTCAATTTGATGGGCATTTATCTTCTTTAGCCTCTTATCGTTTTGGTGTGGTGAGTAAAATTAGCTATGGGGATGTATTTGATTCTGCAGTAAAAAACAAAACCATCACAGAGCTTGACGAGACATTCACTGGTGAAAAAAATATAGAAAAATTACTGGCTAAGCGCTTTGATGTATTGGTAAGTAATAAATATGGCGCTTTAGATATTTTAAAACGTCATGGTCATCTGGATAAAGTTAGGGAGTTAAGCCCTGAGGTGCAAACCATCCCTAGTTATATGGCTTTTTCAAAAAAGAAGAATCTGGCCATTTTGCGAGATCGGTTTGATGAGGTGCTATTGGCAATGAAAAAGGATGGCACTTATCAAAGAATTATTGCTAGCCAGCAGAATAAAAATTAATATTTTCTAATTTATAGATAAAAATGGGGAGCTTAAGCTCCCCATTTTTATTACAGTTTAAAACTTTATCAATAGCGATAATGTGCTGGTTTATATGGCCCTTGCTTAGGTACATCGATATAGGCAGATTGCTCATCGGTGAGCACGGTTAAAGCCGCGCCAATTTTACTGAGGTGCAGGCGGGCGACCATTTCATCTAGATGCTTGGGCAGTACATACACGCCGACGGGATATTGCTCGGTTTTGGTAAATAGCTCAATTTGCGCCAGCACTTGGTTGGTAAATGAGTTGGACATCACAAAGCTTGGGTGGCCAGTAGCGCAGCCCAAATTCACCAAGCGGCCTTCGGCCAGCAAGATAATGCGTTTGCCATCGGGGAAAATAATGTGATCCACCTGCGGCTTGACGTTTTCCCACTCGTATTGCCTTAAGGATGCCACTTGGATCTCGCTATCGAAGTGGCCAATATTGCAGACGATGGCGTTATTGCGCATCTTTTGCATATGTTCATGGGTAATCACCCCCACATTGCCGGTGGTGGTCACAAAAATATCCGCCTGATCGCAGATGCTATCCATCGTCACCACACGGTAGCCTTCCATGGCCGCTTGCAGCGCGCAAATTGGATCGATCTCGGTGACATAAACGATGGCACCTAGCCCACGCAAGCTTTGGGCGCAGCCCTTGCCCACATCGCCATAGCCCAACACCACGGCAGCTTTGCCGGCGATCATTACATCGGTGGCGCGTTTAATCCCATCCACTAAGGATTCGCGGCAGCCGTACAGGTTATCAAATTTAGATTTGGTGACTGCGTCGTTTACATTAATTGCTGGGAAGGATAAGCGGCCTTCGCTGTGCATCTTGTATAAGCGATGCACGCCGGTGGTGGTTTCCTCCGTTACGCCTTTGATATGTTTTAGGCGAGTGGAATACCACGTTGGATCTTTGGCGAGCTTGGCTTTAATGGCGGCAAATAGTACGACCTCTTCTTCGTTAGCGGGGGCTGAAATCACCGCTAAATCGGCTTCAGCTAGCGCACCAAGGTGCAGCAAGGTAGTGGCATCGCCGCCGTCGTCCAAAATCATATTGGCGTATTGATGATTGGAAAAATCAAAAATACGGTGGGTGAAATCCCAGTATTCTTCTAGCGTTTCGCCCTTATGGGCAAATACCGCTGTGCCTGCAGCGGCAATCGCTGCGGCGGCGTGGTCTTGGGTTGAGAAAATATTGCACGATACCCAGCGCACCTCGGCCCCCAGTGCTTGCAGGGCTTCGATCAGTACGGCGGTTTGGATGGTCATATGGATGGAGCCCGCAATCCGCGCCCCTTTGAGCGGCTGTGCGGCAGCATATTCGGTGCGCACCGACATCAGGCCGGGCATTTCGGTTTCTGCAATGCGAATCTCTTTACGCCCCCAATCGGCTAAGGACAGATCGGCGACTTTAAAATCAGCGTTTGCTAAATCAAGATGAGCCACAGTGTTATTCCTATCTGTAGCCGAGCATGCATCACCTGTGCACATGCCGTGCCCGGCGCGGTTTATCAGGAGAACGCGGTTTGCCTGAAGTCGAATTCGAGCCTAGCTCTTAGCAGATCATGGCCAAGAGTCGCAGCGCTCCTCGAATACGCTTTCAGTATAGTCTGAAGAATCTTGTTTTTGCCTGATTGCAGATGAGGTTTGGCTTACATGCAATAGGAAGGATGGCGATGTTTCTACTGTCTATACGTAGCTTAGGGGCGCTGTTTGCTGCGTTTGCTTTGTACTTTAGAGCTATATTTAATCAGGGCGCAATCAGCTATGCGAAGATGGGTAAACAAATATGAAAAATATTCCTAGCGTGCGCCAGCGCCGCTCTATTCGTTTGCAAGCTTATGATTATTCTCAGGCAGGTGCTTATTTTGTTACGGTTTGCAGCCATCATCATCAGTGTATTTTTGGTGAGATCAGGACAGATGTGTGTGCTACTCCCCAAATGCAATTAAATAGCTCGGGTAAAATATTACAATCCTTGTGGGATGACTTAGCTAAGCACTATTTGAATTTAGAGCTAGATGCTTTTGTGATTATGCCTAATCATATTCATGGCATTATTGTTATGCATGAGATGAGCCAAAAGGGCGCAGCAAGCAGCGCCCCTACATTAGGGCAAATTATGCGTCGATATAAATCAAGCTCTACAGTGATGATTAACCGGTATTTACAGCGTCAAGGCATACCTGTTTGGCAGCGTAATTATTGGGAGCATATTATTCGGCACGAAGCAGAGCTAAATGCTTTGCGTGAATATATCCAGAACAACCCAGAACAATGGGCTTTAGATAAACTGTATGCTGCGATCTAAACGTAGGGGCGCTGCTTGCTGCGCCCGTTTTGCCAAATACATATGGCTAACATCGGTTACAAAGTTAAGTTTCCAACGTGGTAAATTCATTCACTATATTTAATCAGCATTATGTAACCGAGGCCGTTGCCCGAATGAAATGTGTAAAAGCCATTTGCGTCATGACTGCTTTGCTTTTAAGCGGCTGCGGATCCATGCGAAGTTATCAAGCTGAATCGCAGGGGGCGATTGATTTTGCCAAGGCGGGCAAGCCAGACAACGCTTTGGCGGTATTGGAAGCCAATAATAGCGATAAAGACTTGTTGTACTACTTAGAAAAAGGCCAGCTATTACAGCTTAAAAATGATCTGCCAGCCAGCACCAATGCGTGGTTAAAGGCTGATGCAAAAATCCATGATTGGGAAGAGCTCGCTAAATACTCGCCAGATAAATTACTAGGGGATGTGGGCAGCTTTTTAATCAACGATAAAACCCGCCGCTACGATGGCTACGATTATGAAAAAGTGCTGCTCTCCACCCTGTTAGCCGTGAATCACGCGGCGGCAGGCGATTGGAATAATGCGCGGGTAGAGATCAAAAAAACCCATGAACGTGAGGCGATTATTGCTGAGTTTCGCTCACGTACCTATGAAAAAGATGAAGAAGAAGCGAGGGCTAAGGGGGTAAAAACCACCTTTAAAGATTTAAAAGGTTACCCCGTAGAAACGCTCGATGATCCAGAAGTATTGGCCTTAAAAAATAGCTATCAAAACGCCTTTAGCCATTATTTAGCGGCCTTTGTTTATGAGGCTTTAGGCGAAAAAAGCCTCGCCGCGCCAGGCTATCGCAAAGCCATTGAGCTCAAGCCCAATAGCAAAGCCTTAGAAGATGGTTTGCAGCAGCTCGATAGCAAAACCTCTAAGCGCGGCATGACCGATGTATTGTTTGTGCTGAGCTCTGGCTTAGCGCCTGCCCGCAAATCGATATCGGTACCGCTGCCGATTTACCGCACGGGCTTTACGGCGGTGTCGTTTCCGGTGATTCGTGCGAATAACGGTTTTGCACCGGCGCAATTAAAGCTCGATGGCCGCGCCTTGGGTGTGAGCACTATCACCAGCGTGGATGCGATGAGCCGCCGCGCTTTACGCGATGAAATGCCAGGCATTATTTTGCGCACCACGGTGCGAGCGGTAAGCCGAGCCGTGGCCCAAAAGCAATTCAGTGATCGTGATAATAATGCGAGCGCTATTGCAGGTTTGATACTGGGCTTGGTTACGGTCGTTACAGAGCAGGCTGACGAGCGCACTTGGAGCACCTTACCCGCACAAATTGCCATCGTGCGGGTGTCTTTACCGGTGGGCATGCACAAACTATTAGTGCCAACGGCGCAAGGGCAAGAGGCTTTTGAATTAAAAGTGGCGGGGGCATATCAAATCGTGCCGATTCGGGTGATGGGTAATCAGGTTTATTTTGGGCAATCGGCATTGTAGGGGGCATGGTGTTGATACCCACGCAGAAAAGGGCTTAAGCCAAAATTTTGAGTTTTAAGAGCGATGTTGCTGCTATTTAAATCCGTTAAATAAAGGAATAATCATGAAAAAGTATCTTGCCCGTGGCGTGTTATTGGCCGTCGTATTGGGATGCTCTGCGCTAGTACAGGCTGCTCCTCTTTCCCTAGCGGATAAGGTAGAGCAGTTGGGCGAAATGAAGTATTTAAAGCTCAATGGCGGACAAATGCTGCAACGCAATGGCTTATTGGCTGTGCAGTTAGAAATACAGAACCAAGATAAGGGCGATCAACAGCTTTATTATCGCTTTCGCTGGCTTGATAACGCAGGCTTTGCCGTGGGAGGGGAGGAGGGCTGGAAGCCGATGAAGTTTATTGGCTTGCAAAAGCAAACCATTCATTCCATTGCCCCTGTTACAGAGGCGGTTGATTTTAGAATGGAAGTCAATAGCCCCGAAAACACCGGCGCTCCAGCGGCTAAGTGAGCCCCCCATAACTAAGGAATCATGAAATGAAAACGATGAAACGATTTACCAAACTCAGTGCCGTGCTTGTAACCATCTTACTAATTGGTGGCTGCGCTTCTAGCTCAACGCCTACGGTAGGTGGTGGCGATGTGGTATATGGCGATAGCAAGGCTGTAGAAACAGTGAGCAATGAATTTGGCTCCACCGATTTGCAAATGATTGCCGAAGCGATGGCGCGCTCTTTAATGCAGCATCCATCTATGGCGAGCCGGCCATTTATTGTGGTATCTGAGGTTAAAAATAAAACGTCTGAATACATTGATACGCGCAATATCACCAATAGTATGAAAACGCAGTTGATGAAATCCGGCGCTAAGTTTGTGACCGATAGCAGCACGATGGATGCACAGGTTGAAGAATTAAAAAAACAAAATGAAACAGGGCTGTATAAAAATAAAGCCAAGCTTGGCCAAATGAAAGGTGCTAAGTATTTGCTAACGGGTGAAATTACTTCAATTGTGAAAAAGAACTCTAATACTAAAGACGTATTTTATAAATTCACTCTTATTCTGAAAAATATCGAAGAAGGCGTGGATGAATGGCAGGACGAAAAAGAGATTCGTAAAACGTCTAAGCGTTAAAAGATAGAGTGTTAGGGGCGCTGCTTGCTGCGCCCCTACGATATATGGTGTGGAGTAAAAAAGCCCAACGTCCCTTATAGGATTGTTGGGTTTTTTTGTGCTCAGAATTACATTACGTTTTCCTAATGGTTTTTACGCTTCTTCGGATTTTTTTTGCGGAGTAATTCGTGTAACCAGCAGCTGATCAATACGGAAATTATCAATATCCACCACTTCAAACTTATAATCACCAAAAATCAATAGCTCGGCTTTTTTAGGAATGCGTTTGAGCATATACATCATAAAACCAGCGATGGTTTCGTAGTTTTCCTCATCTTTTAATTCATCGATATCCAACGCTTTTTTCACGTCTTCAATCGGTGTTACCCCATCAACCAGCCAAGAGCTATCGTCGCGGCGCACAATTTGATCGGCACCAGGATCCACCATGCTACCCATTAATTGAATGGTGACATCATTAAGCGTGATAATGCCAACCACCAATGCATATTCATTCAAAATAACGGCAAAGTCTTCACGCGCTTCTTTAAATTGCTCTAATACTTCAGATAAAGAAAGCGTATCAGGAATAGTCAGTAATTTACGATTGCCATATTGTTTTAAGCCTTCTAGTAGATTTATTTCGCCGCCTTTAAGCACTAATTGCAAGATATCTTTGGCGTCGATATAGGCAAATACGCTGTCTATGCTGTTTTCACAAAGTAGAAATTTAGAATGAGGGTCGGCCAGCATTCTGGCGCGGATGTTTTCTTCTGTATCCGTTAATGAAAAGAAAATCACGCTTTCACGGGCTGTCATCACCGATGTGACGGTGCGGGTTTCTAATTCAAATACATTTTCAATTAGATTATGCTCTTTACGCCTTACCGTGCCGGCCATTGCGCCCGCATCGGCCATTGCTACAATATCATCGGTGGTGATTTCATCGCGGCGCACGGCGGGCAGCTGAAAGGCATTAAAAATAATATTGGCAATACCATCAAAAATAAATACCAGCGGGCGTAATAAAAAGATGCAAAATAAAATGGGCGCAACCACTTTTACTGCCGTGGCTTCTGGTACAGCCATGCCGACTCTTTTAGGGATTAAATCGGCAAATTGAATAAATAAGCTGGTAACTAACGTAAAAGACATTAAAAAGCCCAAGGTTTGGGAAAGCTCGACCGAGATACCCAGCTGCAGCAACAGCGCTTTAAAAACTGGTGAAAACGTGGGCTCACCAAAAATACCACCCAAAATAGCCACGGCATTCACGCCAACTTGCACCACGGTAAAGAAATCCCCTGGTCGCTCTTGCAAGGCGAGCACCAGATCGGCGCGCTTGTCGCCTTCTTCGCTCATTTGTTGCAATTTGTGTTTACGCGATGCAGCAAGAGCAATTTCTGAAACAGAAAAAAAAGCACTAATTAAAATAAGAATAAGAATAAGTAATAAACCGTTCATCATGATATTGAATCTCCTAGCGCTAGCTTAGCAGCTCGGCAGCCCCACCATAAAGCTTCTTCAAAGATTGATAAGCCTGACAGGTCTGAATGAGCAAATAAAACCTTGCCGTGTTGTGTGCGTAAGGCTGCTAGCCCCTGATTACTTAAAAACCCCGGCGAGGGCGTTGCCATAGCGTGGCCACGCAGGGTGATCTCGATACTTTTAATGGATTGTCGCCAGCGCCAGCCGTAAACATGGCGTAAATCACTGGCGGCTAATTCGTAAAGCTCGTCGCTGCTGGCGTGCTGCAGCCATTGCCTTGCTGCCTTGGGTGTAAGGTCTGATAAGGCGTGATAGGCGGTAAATACCGTCTGTGCAGGTTTGGCCGCGCGGATTAGCTGATGGCTGGCCACGACATAACCGAGCCCCTTGCCTTGATACAGCACATTATCCCATGCCAGTGTTTCGGCCTTGGGTTCTGTTGGAAAATTATCCAGTAAAAAATTGCTGACTAACCAAGGCGCGTGTTCCGGCATATGCTCGGGCAGAAAGCCATATGGGGCTAAGGGCAGTAGCTTTTGTGCGACGTGCAGTGGCATCGCCATAATGACTTTTTTGGCCTTGATACGCTGCGATTGCCCAGTTTTAGTATTAAAAATGAGTGCTTCTATGCCAGCTTTGGTTTCGCTTACTTGGTAAGCCATGCCCGATTGACGTTGGCCTGCAGGGATGGTTGCCGCCATATAGTTAATGAGCGGATAGAGCCCATTGGGCCAAGTAAGTACGGCACCATTATTGGCATTGGCGGCGTGGCCGTTGCGGCTAGCAAAATAATGTAGCCCTGCCCATGCCGAGGTGTGGGCTAGATCGCTACCGTAATCATCGCGGCAGCAGTAATTCAGATACCACAGCAGGCTGGGGGCGGTGTAATGCTCGGCGGCCAGCCAGTCGGCAAAGCTTTGTTTATCTAGCGCTCGCCAAGTTGGATCTGTGCTGGATAGCACCAGTGGCACGGCAAAAAGTCGTTTGCCATCTACACCAACGCTGGTTTTTAGCCGCTCTGTAAGGGCAAAAAAGCGTTCGGTTTGTTGAGCTTCTGCTTTAGAAATACCATGCTGCGGCACTACGCCTTCTTGCCATTGGCCGTTGATATATAGCCTGTCTTCGGGGGAGTGCACCAGTACGGCTTCATTAAAGTGAGGAGCATCGCTAAGAGCACCATGCTCAATCACGCCCATTTCGGCTAGTAGCTCGCGCACATGACTAGATTCCTTGGATGGCAGCGGTAAATAGTGTGCACCACGCGGATAGGCTAGCCCGCCAAGCTGGCCTTCTGCCGCATTACCACCAAACTCTGGCCCATCGATCAGTAGAAACTGTGTGCCGTGTTTAGCTAATTGCCACGCAGCACCCAGCCCCGCCACGCCGCTGCCCAAAATCAGAACGTCGGTACTGATTTCAGTGCTGGGCGCAGGAAAATCTGGCTGTCGTAATCGGTGCCCCTCGGCCATCCCTGGCATATACAGCTGAATCGGCAAACCCCAGCGCGTAAAGCGAGAAAAATCCGGCACACGGCCACAGGCCACAAGGGAGCTGCTGGCGGCGAGGGTAAGGAAGTGGCGGCGGGAGATTGGAGTCATTGAACAGGCAGGCCGTGGCTATGGGACGGAGTGAGTTTAATCCTTGCTATATTATTACAGCAAAGCCGTGCGCGCTGCAGGGAGAATGAAGTGATCAGTAAACTGATGCGAGATCGGGCCAGACAATTACGCGTACAAGCGACGCCGTTTGAACAAAGCCTATGGCAACATCTGCGAGCAGGGCGTTTGGCTGGATTTAAATTTCGCCGTCAGCAAGTGATTGGGCGTTATATCGTCGATTTTGCGTGCATGCAAGTTAAAGTCATTATTGAGTTGGATGGCAGCCAGCATGCAAGTGCTGCAAGCAATGATGCTGAGCGTGATGCTTGCTTAAAAAGCCAAGGTTATCGGGTGTTAAGAGTTTGGAATAATGAATGGGATCAGCAGCCTGAGGCTGTTTTGGAGCAGTTGTGGCGCTTGTTGCATGAATGAGTGCGGCCTTCGACCCTCTCCCCAACCCCTCCCCCAAAATGGGGGAGGGGCTTTTAAACATACTCTACCATTGAGTGAGATAGCTTGATTTTCCCCCCTCTCCCCTTGTGGGAGAGGGGCCGGGGGAGAGGGGGCAATGGGGTCAAGCCTACTCCTCATCCGGCATAATGCTTTCGGCGTAATCAAACAGCGTCGCCAGTAATCCGGCTTGGCTGTCATCAATATGATCCGAAAGCTCATCAATCTTGTCGCCAAATACTTCTAGCGTGCGTGCGCCGCCTGCGCCATCAAATAATTTGGCTGCACGGTGTTGCTCCCAGCGGCGTAGCTCTGTAGGGGAGAGGCTCTCTGGGAAGTTTCTGGCACGATAGCGAAAGAGTATTTCTTCAAGGCGGCTGTCTTCAAAGCTCACCTTTTCACGAGCTAGCTCATCGCCACTAAAATGGCGCAGTTTGGCTAATAGGCGCTTATCGTTGTTGCCAATAAAGCCGCCGTATAAGTCTTCATCCACATCGCTGCTTGCGTGCTCACTGGTAAAGACTTGTTGCCAAGTCGCGGCCATATCGGGGGCGGAAGCGGCGATTTTGGCGTGCTCCAGCGCTTGCTCTACATCGATATTCCAGTGTGTCGCGCGATCACTACTCAGTGTTTTGAGATTGCCAATCACGATGGGTGATTTATTAATATGAATGCTTTTTACTGGCAGGCGGGTCACGCCTTCGGGCAGATCAGTGCTTTTGCTGAACATGCGCTGGCGGATGGTGTCGGCGTCTAGGGTAAATAGCTCGGCTGGATCAAAGGCCAAATCCCAGACGATGATTTCATTTTTATTACTAGGATGCATGGCCAGTGGCCAGACGATGGCGATGCAGCCGCGATCTGCTGGAAACATGCCGCTAATATGTAAAAAGGGCCGTGCTTCTTCTGAATGGCTACGTAGGCCAATCTGCTCTAGCACTTTGTCTTTTTTGCGCAGCGAGAAGCAAAAATCGAATAGCTTGGGCTGGCTTTGTTTAATCAGCCTTGCCAATGCAATGGTGGCGCGCACATCGGATAAGGCATCGTGCGCGGCTTCATGGCTAATGCCGTTGGCTTGAGTTAAGTGCTCTAGTTTGAAAGAAGGGCGGCCATCTTCATGTTTTGGCCAATTCACTCCTTCGGGGCGCAGTGCATAGCAAGTGCGTACGACATCCAGCAAATCCCAACGCGAGCAATCGTTTTGCCATTCGCGCGAGTAAGGCTCAATCAGATTACGCCAGAACATAAAGCGGGTGACTTCATCGTCAAAACGAATGCTGTTATAGCCTAGGCTTACGGTGTTAGGGGCGGCGAGTTCGGCCTCGATGCGGGCGGCAAACTCATGCTCATTCACGCCGTTTTCTAAGCAGTGCTGCGGGGTAATCCCCGTGAGTAGGCAGGATTCAGGATCGGGTAGATAGTCGGGAGCAGGCTTGCAATATTGCATCAGCGGCGCACCGATCTCGTTTAACTCGGCATCGGTGCGGATACCGGCAAATTGGCTAGGCCGATCACGGCGCGGGTTAATACCAAAGGTTTCGTAATCGTGCCAGTAAAAGGTATGCATATCTTATATAGCCTCAAATAATCGCTGGCTGATTATAAGGCTTTTGAATTTATCGGGTAGCTAAGCTTTCACTGCACAAATGTTGACGATTTGGGTATCGCGCGAGTGGGGCCGTGCCCGCCCAGTCATTATTGCTTTCTTGGACTAAGACTGCGAAAAGGTGCGGCCAGCGGATCGCCAATAAATACCCCTTGCGCAGGCCACTCTACGCTTTTCCAGTAAGCCTCTACCGCCGTCGCCCCTGCCAAGTAGTGATAGAGCAGCACCACTGGATTTGGGAATTTTTGTGGATAAGAATAAGGCTCGCTTACTGTGCCATAGCTGGCGGTTGCACCGGCTTCTAGCCATTTTAAGCTGCTCATTTGGCTGCTATCGGTCAGCATGCCACCAAAAGAAGTTAAATGATCGGCCAGTGCGCCGGGCACAAAGCGCAGGGTTTCTAATTTATCCACTTTAGTGAGTCCCGTTTGATAAATCAGCACGTCTTTTTTATTGGTGATGGCATCGCTATTTAAGTTTTCAATCTTAATCGGCGGGCGGGCCACGGTTTGTGTTGGAGGAAAAAGCGGCGCTCGCACACTGCGCGTTTTATCGCTGGTGGTTAAATAGTAAGCGGTGCCTTCTGGAAAACTGCCCCAAGCTTCTGCGCCGCGATCAATTAATTTTTTAGCGTCAGCCAAATTTTGGGCGGCCAGCAGCATGCTGGGGCGAATTTTTAAATCCGTAAATGGCTGGGTACTGGCGTGATTAAAGTAAGCAGAAGCAGGTGTTGGCTTGCCGCCATCTTGGCAAAGCCCCTCTTTATAGCCGATGGTAAAAGCATAGGTAATACCAAGACAATTCACGCGGTAAGGCTTAGTCCAAGCAAGAGCTAAGGCCTGAATATGGGCGGGCAAAGCTGCATCTAGCTCTGCCTTTGCAACGGCTAACTCCCCTTCACTGATCCATGTTCGATCAATAGGCAGGCTAATTTCAAAAATTTGCTCAGGCTTTAGGCCATGTTTTTCGAGGTAATAACGCGCGATTTCGGCCGATTGTGGGTCATTGCGATTCACCACCACTGCCAATTGGCTAGCATTGAGCTGATAAAAAGGCTGCTTAGGTGCCGCAGCCCAGATCGATGTGGCAATAAAAAAAGAAATAAGGCCGAAAAGAAGCTTCACAGGCGTGCTCTTGATACGGGAATGAGCAGCATCGTAGGGGAAGTGCAGTGCTATTGCTAGATAAATACAGCAGGTATGAGGATATAAGAACGCCAGACAGCAAAAAGCCCAACCTTGCGGATGGGCTTTTGCTTTCAAACTGGGGTGGCTGATGGGGCTCGAACCCACGACAACAGGAATCACAATCCTGGACTCTACCAACTGAGCTACAGCCACCGTTGAAACTGTGCGTTTAAGACTTAATATACTACAAGTCTAAAACTGAAATCTTGGTTCGTTTTAAAGTCGATCACACACTTGGCGCACCCGACAGGAATCGAACCTGTAACCTACGGCTTAGAAGGCCGTTGCTCTATCCAGTTGAGCTACGGGCACACTGTACAACCGTACTATAAACTACTTATCTGGCTAAATAAGTTTTGAAACAACTTATCACATAAGGATAAGTTCTGGTCGGGGCGGTGGGATTCGAACTCACGACCCTCTGCTCCCAAAGCAGATGCGCTACCGGGCTGCGCTACGCCCCGAACAGAGGACGCAATATACTGTGCAGATTTTATTGCGTCAAGCTCCTTAGCGATCTTTTTTCTGGGGGTGGCAGCATAAGTTGGCAGGAAAACAACTTAATTCTTACGCTAGGTATTGTTTTTTAAGACGATTTTTGTTTTGAAAAATATTTAAAATATAGGATAAATTTTTTGAAATTTCTTGCTTAGTTCAAGATGGCTTACTTTGAAATATATGTAGGAAATGTTTGGGTTAGAGGCTTTTGCATGAGAAAATGCGTTTTTTGCGATAGAAACAGCAGGAGATTGACCCATGACAGCCCAAATTCTCGACGGAAAAATGATTTCGGCCGAAATTGTTAGTGATGTTCGTGCCAAAGTAGATGCCCGTGTTGCCAGTGGCCTGCGTGCTCCTGCACTTGCCGTGATTTTGGTTGGGGCAGACCCTGCTTCCCAAGTCTATGTAGGTAATAAAAAGCGCCAGTGTGCCAATGCGGGGATTCGCTCTATTGATATTGATTTGCCCGCGGATACTTCTGAAGCGGATTTACTGGCCTTAGTGGCTAAGTTTAACCAAGACGATGAGATCGACGGTATTTTGGTGCAATTGCCTTTACCAAAACATATTAATGCAGAGAAAGTCATCGAGCTGATCGATCCGGTAAAAGATGTGGATGGTTTTCATCCTTATAATATTGGCCGCCTCGCTTTAAAAATGCCTTTGCTGCGCCCGTGTACACCCCGTGGTGTGATGACTTTATTAGAGCGCACCGGCATTGATCTTGTTGGTAAAGACGCTGTCATCGTAGGCGCATCTAATATCGTAGGTCGCCCGCAGGCTTTAGAGCTTTTACTGGCACGCGCTACCGTTACCATCTGCCATAGCAAAACCAAAGACTTAGAAAGCAAAGTGCGTGGTGCAGATATTGTGGTGGCTGGCGTGGGTATCCCAAATTTTGTAAAGGGTGATTGGATTAAGGCTGGCGCGATTGTGATTGATGTGGGTATCAATCGATTAGAAAACGGTAAGCTCTGTGGTGATGTTGAATTTGATGTGGCAAAAGAAAAAGCCGCATGGATTACTCCGGTGCCAGGTGGGGTGGGCTTGATGACCGTGGCAACGCTGATGCAAAACACGTTTGATGCTTGCGTAAACCGCAAGGGTTAAGTCACTTTTTGGGTGGGTTTTACCCACCCGCCCATTCTTTGCTGGACGTATCCCTTCATGTCTTATCAGCTTGCTAAACCTTTTCTTTTTTTACTTGATGCCGAAAAAGCGCATGCGGCGGCATTTACTGGCTTGCATGCCTTGCACAGCTTAGGTTTTTTGCGCTCGTTTACGCCTACCGTTGTAGATTGCCCTGTCTCTGTGATGGGCTTGGATTTCCCTAATCCGGTGGGGCTTGCCGCTGGGCTGGATAAAAATGGCGATCATATCGATGCAATGGCCGAGCTTGGCTTTGGCTTTTTAGAGATTGGCACGATTACGCCACGCCCACAGCCTGGTAATCCTAAGCCAAGGCTGTTTCGTCTTGCCGAGGCCGAGGGCATTATCAACCGCATGGGTTTTAATAATGACGGTGTGGATAAGCTGATTGAAAATGTTAAAAACAGTAATTATCAAGGTGTTTTAGGCATCAATATCGGCAAAAATGCGGATACGCCGATTGAAAACGCCGTTGATGATTATCTGATCTGCTTAGATAAAGCCTACCAACACGCTAGCTACGTGACGGTAAATATCTCTAGCCCCAATACCAAGAACCTGCGCCAGTTGCAGGGGGCGGATGAATTAGGCCGTTTATTAAAGGCATTAAAGCAAAAGCAGACCGAGCTTGCGGATCGTCATGGCCGATACGTGCCACTTGCCCTCAAAATAGCGCCGGATTTAGACAGCAATCAAGTACAGGACATCGCCGAGCGCTTAGTCGCCAGCGGTATTGATGCGGTGATTGCCAGCAATACCACTTTATCGCGGGTGGGGGTTGAGCATTTAAAGCACGGCCAAGAGGCCGGTGGCTTATCCGGTGCGCCGGTGCGGGCAAAATCCACTAAGGTGATTCGTGATCTGGCCGAAGCGCTCGATGGCGCTTTGCCCATTATTGGTGTGGGCGGTATTTTTAAAGGCGAACACGCCGTAGAAAAAATCCGTGCCGGAGCAAGCTTGGTACAAGTTTATAGCGGCCTCATCTATGAAGGCCCGCAGATTGTCAGCGATTGCGCTGAAGCGATTGCTGCGATGTAAAAAAACCAAGATCTTGAGCCACGGAGGAAAAGGAGGACGCGGAGAGCCACGGAGAAAAGCATTCATATCTGATTCACAGCGTTACTTTGCATACTCATTAGCGTCATTCCCGCGAAGGCGGGAATCCAAGGGTAATGAGTCTGGATTCCTAATAAATCCATTCGGGACGACTTATTTTTCTTAGGGTTTTCTATCTATTTTGGTTTGCAAAGCAAAGCTGCTGATCAGGTACATATAATTATGTAGTTTGCGTTTTTCTCTGTGAAACGCCGTGTTCTCTGTGGTGTAAGGTTTGGGTTGGTGAGTATTGAATTGCTATTTGGATAAATAATGGATTTGCAACACTATTTACTGCTGCTTTTGGGCGCGGTGCTGGTTAATAATGCGGTGTTGGTGCGCATTTTGGGGCTGTGCCCGTTTATGGGCGTATCCAAAAAGCTGGAAGCATCGATCGGCATGGGGCTAGCCACGGCCTTTGTGCTGACGCTGGCCTCAGGCACTTCGTGGATGATTGATCAGATTCTGATCTTTTGGCAGCTAGAATACCTGCGCACGCTGGCCTTTATTGTGGTGATTGCCGCCATCGTGCAATTCACTGAAATGTTTATCCATAAAGCCAGCCCAGTGCTGTATCAGGCGCTGGGGATTTACCTGCCGCTCATTACCACCAACTGCGCCGTACTGGGTGTGCCACTGATTAGCTCGGCGCAAAAGTACAACTTTGTAGAATCACTACTATTTGGCTTTGGCTCTGCCGTGGGCTTTAGCCTCGTGCTCATCCTATTTGCCGCCATGCGCGAAAGGCTGGAAGGCGCGGATATCCCTGAGTTTTTTAAAGGCACGCCGATCGCGTTTATTACGGCAGGACTGATGAGCTTGGCATTTATGGGGTTCGCTGGCTTGGTGCGATAAAACCCAAGTCTTGAACCACGGAGAGCACGGAGGACACAGAGTTACACGGAGAAAACCAATACGATATCAATACCTGATGAAGGCATTACGTGGGTAATGGAGTCGTTTTTCAATCTATGTCTTCTTCGGGATATCCTTTGTTTATTATCACTTCATGCATTCCTAGGTTTTCTCCGTGTTCTCTGTGTCCTCCGTGGTTCAAGATTTGGGTTTGTGATCTGTAATCATTTTTAGGAAAGCTATGTCTTTTTTACTGGCCATTCTGTTAATGGCTGTTCTTGCTTTGGCGCTGGGTGCGGTGCTGGGCTTTGCTGCGATTAAATTTAAGGTGGATGAAGATCCACTGGTGGATAAAATCGACGCAATCCTGCCGCAAACCCAGTGTGGCCAGTGTGGTTTTCCTGGCTGTAAGCCCTATGCCACGGCGATTGCCAATGAAGAGGCCGATATCAATTGCTGCCCGCCAGGTGGCGAGGATGGTATCCGTAAGCTGGCTGAGCTGCTGGGTAAAGAATTTAAACCGCTAAATGCCGACAATGGTGTTGAAAAACCCAAAGCAGTGGCGCTGATTGATGAAGCCGTTTGTATCGGCTGTACGCTGTGTATTCAGGCCTGCCCAGTGGATGCCATTGTGGGCGCGGCCAAGCATTTACATACCGTGATTGCGGCTGAATGCACCGGCTGTGAGCTCTGTGTTGCGCCCTGTCCAGTGGATTGTATTGATATTGTGCCGGTGGGAACCACGGTGAATAACTGGCGCTGGCGCTATCCTGTTATCCCCATCCGAGTTAAATCATGACCCAAACCCAGAAAGTGATAAAGGTCGTGAATTTTCATGGCGGCGTTCATCCGCCCGAGCATAAAATTGAGTCCAACCGTTCGCCAATCCGGCCAGCCGCGCTACCGCCATTTTTAATTTTGCCCTTGCAGCAAAGCATTGGTAACCCTGCCAAGCCCATAGTGGTGGTGGGCGAGCGGGTATTAAAAGGCCAGCAACTGGCTGCTGCCGATGGCATGATTTCGGCCGCCATCCATGCGCCTACTTCGGGCGAGATTATTGCGATTGGCGAGCAGCAAGTGCCACATCCCTCTGGCCTAGCTGACCTGTGTATTACGCTAAAAGCCGATGGCCTAGACGAATGGATTAGCAAAACGCCATTTGATTGGAGAAACGCTGCGCCCAAGGTGGTGCGCGATTATCTACGCGATATGGGCGTGGTAGGGCTGGGCGGCGCAGTGTTTCCATCGCACCTAAAGCTCAATGCCAGCTCGATTGATACGCTGGTGATTAATGGTGCGGAGTGCGAGCCTTATATCACTTGTGATGATCGCATCATGCGTGAGCGCGCCAGCGAAATGATCGCTGGCATTTTGATGGTGCAGCAGCTGTTAAATGCCAAGCAAATCAAAATTGGCATTGAAGACAATAAGCCAGAAGCCGCAGCGGCACTACGCTTAGCCATTGCCGCCAATCAAAGCCACGCGGTGGCCGCAATTGAGGTGGTGCTGGTGCCAACGCTTTACCCTTCGGGCGGGGCAAAACAGCTTATCAAGTTATTGTGCGATATCGAAGTGCCAGCCGGGGTGCGCTCCACCGATCTAGGCGTGCAGTGCTTTAATGTGGCCACCATTCATAGTATTTATTGCGCGCTGGCGCATGGCGAGCCAGTGATTCGGCGCGTGGTCACCATTACCGGCAATGTAGAGCGGCCAGGTAATGTGGAGGCGCTGATCGGTACGCCGCTTAAATATCTATTAAAAGAAGCGGGGGATAAGGGCAGCAGCGGCTATATCTATGGCGGCCCGATGATGGGCTTTGAGCTGCCATCCCTAGAAGTAGGCTTGAGCAAGGCGGGTAACTGTGTGATCGCCAAATCGCCGGTCGATTTTCCCGAAAAACCGCGCGAAATGCCCTGTATCCGTTGCAGCAAATGCGCCGAAGCTTGCCCAGCAGAATTGCAGCCCATGGATTTATTCTGGTTTGCCAAAAGCAAAAACTTTGGCAAGGCGCAAGAGCGGCAGTTATTTGATTGCATTGAGTGCGGTGCTTGCGCCTACGTTTGCCCTAGCAATATTCGCCTGGTGGATTACTACCGCTTTGCCAAGTCTGAAATCTGGGCGGCAGAAAAATCTAAACAGGCCGCCGACCTTGCGCGTGAGCGCTTTGAATTTAGAGAATTTCGTGCTGAGCGTGAAAAACAAGAAAAAGCCGAGCGCTTAGCTGCCAAAGCAGCCCAAAAACTGGCGCAGGCTGTGGCGTCTGATGATCCTGAAGATGTAATTCGCGCGGCTAAGATCAAGGCTGCCATGGCTAGAACTGCGCCTGATGCTGAATCTGTTGCCAGCGCGGATGCCGCACCAGATTCAGCTTTAGATGCCACTGCGCAATTAGCGGCAGAGAAAAAAGCCAAAATTGCTGCCGCCATGGCCAGAGCCGCGGCTAAAAAAGCCGAGGCCGAAGCCGCTGTGCCGGTAGCGCGTAGTGACGTGCCCGCGATGGCTCCCGCACAAAATCTACCCGTCAGCAGTTTGGATAAAACCGACCGCACCAAAGAAATTCTAGATAAGCGGCGCGAAGAAAGAGTAAGAATCGCCGCCATGAGCGTTGAGGAGCGCAGCGCATGGGAAGCGGAGAAACAAGCTCAGATTGAACAAGCCAAAGCCGCCGCAGCATTAAGAAAACAATCGTAGGGGCACGGCATGCCGTGCCCGCATTCAATCAGGATAGCAATGAATACTTCGCCGTTTTTTATAAAACCCACGCCGCTGCAAGTGGTGATGCTCAAGGTGGCTGCGGCCTTGGTGCCAGGCATTGCCGCAATGACCTGGGCTTTTGGCGTGGGTGTGTTGGTGCAGATTACTCTGGCGCTGCTGACGGCGCTGCTGGCAGAGGCGGCTTGCCTAAAGCTGCGTCACTACCCAATCAAGCCGTTTATTTTAGATGGTTCGGCTGCGGTAACCGCCTTGCTGCTGGCCTTGTCTATGCCGCCGCTAGCGCCGTGGTGGGTGGTGGTGCTGGCTAGCTTGATTGCCATTTGCTTAGCCAAGCATTTATACGGCGGACTGGGGCAAAACCCCTTTAACCCAGCGATGGTTGGCTTTGCGGTGATGATTGTGTCTTTTCCAGCGCAAATGTCGCGCTGGGCTGCGCCTTTGGCGCTGGATATGCCGCATCTGGATAGCATTACTCAAGTGATCACGATTTTTAGCGGAGCAGTGCCAGCGGCTTTTGATGCCATGGCTTCGGCCACGCCGCTAGATACCATTAAAACTGGCTTAAAGGCGCATCAGGCCTTGGCTGATGTGATGGGCGCACCGCTATTTGGCAATCTGGCTGGCGTGGGTAGTGAATGGGCTGCAGCTGGGTTCTTGCTGGGTGGCATATATTTATTGCGAGAAAAGCTCATCCCTTGGCAAATTCCTGTGGGATTCTTGGGGGCGTTGATGTTCACCGCCAGCGTGTTTTATGGCCTAGACCCAGCTAACTACAGCCCGCCTTGGTTTCACCTATTTAGTGGCGCGGCCATTTTGGGAGCGTTTTTTATTGTTTCCGACCCCGTAACCGCACCAACCACGCCGCGCGGCAGGCTGATCTTTGCGGCTTTGGCGGGGCTGCTGACGTATATGATTCGCGTGTTTGGTGCTTACCCAGATGGCGTGGCGTTTGCCGTGCTGATCATGAATATCGCCACACCTTTTATCGATCAGTACACGCAACCGCCGGTGTTTGGGCGTAAGAAATAAGTTGGCTTGGGATCATTGCTAATTCTTGGACCACAGAGAACACCGAGGAGCACAGAGTTCCACAGAGGATGCCAGATAATTGATGGAGATTTTCTCTGTTTGCTCTGTGCTCTCATTTATCTCTGTGGTTCAAGATTTGGCTCGCTATTTGATTAAGCTGACGCTATTTGTTAACTGGTTTAGGTTTTAATAAATTTTCGGGGTGATGAATGAAAACCATGTTTGCCAATGGTGTGCGTGGCGCGGCTACTTTATTTTTGTTTGCGGTGGTGTTTACGGCGCTGATGGCGGGCACTTACCAGCTCACGCGCAGAAAAGTTATCAACAACGAAGAAAAAGCCAAAGTGGCGCTGATCGCCCAAGTTTTACCTGCCAAGAGTTTTGATAATAATCTGCTGAAAGATGCAAAACTGTTATCTGTGGTGGATGGCAAAGCCTTAGGTAACGATGGCGATAGCTATGTTTATCTGGCTAAAAAAGCCGGCAGAACAGAGGCCGCTGTATTTGAAGCCATGGCCCCTGATGGTTATGCAGGCAAAATTAAACTGCTGGTTGGCGTGGCAAATGATGGGCAGGTGCTGGGTGTGCGGGTAGTGGCACACAAAGAAACGCCAGGGCTGGGGGATTATATCGATGCGGCTAAATCGACATGGATAGAGCAATTCAAGGGGCGCGAGCTGACCCCACAAAATGCAGATTTTTGGAAAGTAAAAAAAGACGGCGGCGGTTTTGATTATATGGCTGGCGCCACCATCAGCCCGCGCGCGGTGACTGGGGCAGTAAAACGGGTATTGGAGTACGTGGCCAAGCAGCCGCAGTTATGGGCTACGGTGAATTAAAAGAAATCGTAGGGTGGGCACCCGTGCCCACGTGTAGTGAAATGAATCAGCGAGTTATATCTTAAACCACAGAGACCCACAGAGTTTCACAGAGAAAATAAAGTACTGTTTTGAGCCTTTCTCTGTGTTCTTTGTGCTCTCGTTCTCCTCTGTGGTTTAAGGTTTAGCAACGTTTTTATATTACTGATGTTTCATATAACTTTGTTTGGCGCAGATATGAATTACACCCGCTCTATGGGTAAGTTATGGAGTAACACATGAGCAAACAAATTATTAGTAACAGCATCTGGAAGCAAAATGCTGGGCTGGTGCAGGTTTTGGGCATGTGCCCCGTGTTGGTGGTATCGAGCAATATTGTGAATGGTGTATCGCTAGGGCTAGCTACTAGCCTAGTGATGCTAGTGTCGGGAGCGGCCATTGCGGCGATTCGCCAGTTTGTGCCCAATGAATTGCGCAGCCCCATTTTTATCCTGATAATTGCCGCCTTGGTCACTGTGGTGGATTTATTGTTTAACGCCTACGCACATGGTTTGTATGTGGTGCTGGGCATTTTTATTCCGCTGATTACCACTAACTGCATCGTATTGGCGCGGGCAGAAGCGTTTGCCAGCAAGAATAGCGTTTGGGATTCGGCGCTAGATGGCTTCTTTATGGGTATTGGCCTGACCTTAGTGTTGGCGGTGCTTGGCGGGATGCGTGAGCTGGTGGGCAAGGGTACTTTGCTCTCAGGTATTGATCTGGTGTTTGGCCCTGCGGCGCAAGCGTGGACAATTCATATTATTCCTGCCGACATGCATTATCAGTTTCTACTCGCCATCTTGCCGCCTGGCGCATTTATTGGCCTTGGCCTACTGATTGCGGTGAAAACCGCTATGGATAAGCGTCTTCAAGCCAAGGCAGGATTACTGGCCAATGTTGTGGCGATTCATTGAGCTTCTGGCTTATTTTTTATTGGCGGCCATGATCTGGTGGCTGCTCAATCTTGGCTTTTGGGGCCGGTTCGCGGTGTTGGTTTTGGGAATCGGCATGCTGGCTGTTGGCATCTATTACTACATTCAGCTCATGCGTGAGCCATGGGATGAATGGGATGCGATAAACCGTGATCAAGATAAATAGGCAAGTTAAGCTAAAAATCTTTGCAGGTTAATCATATATTTTGGATGGACTCATACAAATGGCATTAAAAATAAGCAAAGAAGCCGAAGCCTTATTGGTCAAATCTATTAAGCACTATTTTGATAAAAATATGGATGAGCCCATTGGCAATATGCAGGCTGGAATGCTGCTCGATTTCTTTATGCAAGAGATCGCCCCCAGCGTTTACAACCAAGCCATTGCCGACGCTCAAGCGTATATGCAAGAAAAAGCTCTTGATATGCCGGGGAGCTGCTTTGAGCCGGAAATGAGTTTTTGGAATAAAAAATGAATAAAGAAACTCGGCGGATTTTTTACCAGCGTCTTGCAGATCTTGATCCCAACCCAACGACTGAGCTTAACTACAGCAGCCCCTTTGAGCTGCTGACGGCGGTATTACTCTCCGCCCAAGCTACGGATGTGGGGGTGAATAAGGCGACTAAGCGCTTATTCCCAGTGGCTAATACGCCCGAAACCATTCTGGCTTTAGGCGTAGAAGGGCTGGAATCCTATATTGCGACGATAGGCCTTTATCACAGCAAGGCTAAGCACTTGCTGGAAACCTGTCGCATGCTGATAGAGCTGCACGGCAGTGAAGTGCCAAGAGATAGAGCATCGCTAGAAGCGCTGCCAGGTGTGGGCAGAAAAACCGCTAATGTGGTGATGAATACCGCGTTTGGGATTCCGACCATTGCAGTGGATACGCATATCTTCCGCGTATCTAATCGCACCGGTTTAGCACCCGGCAAGGATGTCAAAGTTGTCGAAGAAAAGCTGTTAAAAAACACGCCTGCCGAGTTTAAACTCAACGCTCACCATTGGTTGATTCTGCATGGCCGCTATGTGTGTAAAGCCCGTAAGCCCGAATGCTGGAGCTGCGTAGTGAATGATGTTTGCGATTACAAACCCAAGCAAATCACTCCACCACCGGGGCGCTAGGCACTTGTTTTTTAGTGTCTTCGGCAGCTTGGTTTTGGAGTTTGTAGGGTGTGAAACCCGCGAGCAATGCCGAATAAACACGCGGGTTTCACCCGCCCTGCGATATTTATAATGAGATTGAGCAAGAAGCATAGTCAGGAAAAGCTTTCAACATTACCTAGGTTTTTTGTAAGTGTTTTCCCGTTTGGGCTGGACATGCTGCACTGCAAGGATCGACAATAGGGCTTGGATTAATCATCCAAAGTCGTACGTCTTCAGGGCGGGGTGCAACTCCCCACCGGCGGTAAGTAGATTGTTTTCTCAAACAACAATCAACAAGCCCGCGAGCGCTTCCCTAAGTGGGAGGGTCAGCAGATCTGGTTTAATTCCAGAGCCGACGGTGATAGTCCGGATGAAAGAAGATGCGCGGTAATCTGCCTGCCATAGGCTTATGGCGGCTAGCTTGCTGCTGTCCCACTCCCTGAACCGTTTTTCGCCCCTTTTATTGCGAGAGCGTTTCTTTATGTTGATCGAAGCTGTTTCAAATCCTATCCAAAGTACTTTTCCAATCCGCTTTAAACAGGCTTTGGCTGATATGCGCCAAGGGCGGCCCGTTTTATTGATGGATGATTTCGACCGCGAAAACGAGGCCGATTTAATCGTCGCTGCCGAAAAAATCACCGACCGTTCTATGGCGCAAATGATCCGTGATGGCAGCGGCATTGTGTGCCTGTGCCTGCCGGATGAAACCCTCAGGCATTTGCAATTGCCGCCTATGGTGACAGATAACCAAAGCCGCTTTAGCACGGCGTTTACCGTGTCGATTGAGGCGCGGCACGGGGTTAGCACTGGCGTATCGGCGGCCGATCGGGTGACCACCATTAAGGCGGCGATTGCCCAAGGCGCTCAGCCGGAAGATCTTGCCAGCCCTGGCCATGTTTTCCCGCTACGTGCTACAGCCGGTGGTGTATTGGCGCGGCGCGGCCATACCGAAGGCTCGGTTGATCTAGCGGTATTAGCAGGTTTGCAAGCTGCTGCGGTGCTCTGCGAGCTGATGAATCCAGATGGCACGATGGCGCGCGGTGACGATATCACCCGTTATGCCGCCGAGCATGGCTTGCAAGTGCTGAGTATTGCTGAGTTGGTTGAATATCGCTTGCAGCAGGCTAAGTAAGGTTATCAATCCATAAGGAGCGAGCGCCCTTGCATGCTTTGCTAAGGGCGCTTGCTGCTTGTGGGCCAAAAATCGTGGCTTATGCGTGATTTTTGCGGCTTTTGTGTGGCCAGTCTGATGAGCTTGGTAGGCGGCTTTGCGCCTAGCGGCTACAATATCCCCTTCCTCGCTCTATTCTCTTGGTAGCTGTCATGACTGTACGTACTCGTTTTGCCCCTAGTCCTACGGGCTTGTTACATATTGGTGGTGTGCGCACCGCGCTGTTTTCTTGGGCGCACGCACGCAAAAATGGCGGCGCTTTTGTGCTACGGATTGAAGACACCGATTTAGAACGCTCGACACCAGAATCCGTTAAAGCGATTCTGGATGGCATGCACTGGGTAGGCATTGATTACGATGAAGGCCCGTTTTACCAAATGCAGCGCATGGATCGCTACAGAGAAGCGGTGCAGCAGCTCTTAGCCAGCGGTCACGCTTATCACTGCTATATGTCTAAAGAAGAGCTCGATGCCATGCGCAGCGAGCAAGAAGCGCTGGGCTTAAAAGCCAAGTACGATCGCCGCTGGAGACCTGAGACAGGCAAAACCTTGCCAACACCGCCAGCCGGTGTGCAGCCGGTATTGCGTTTTAAAACGCCGTTAGATGGCGTGGTGGCTTGGGATGATTTAGTGAAGGGCCGGATTGAAATCGGCAATATTGAGCTAGACGATTTGATTATCGCCCGTACCGACGGCACCCCAACGTATAACTTCTGCGTGGTGGTGGATGATTGGGATATGGGCATTACCCAAGTAATTCGCGGTGACGATCATGTCAACAACACTCCGCGTCAGATTCATATTTTTAATGCGCTGGGCGCGCCGCTGCCGCAATTTGCTCACCTGCCCATGATTCATAACGATCAAGGTCAAAAATTATCGAAGCGCCGCGACGCGGTGAGTGTGGTCGATTACGATAGCGCGGGTTATTTACCCGAAGCACTGCTTAATTACCTAGCGCGTTTGGGCTGGGGCCACGGTGACGATGAGCTGTTTACCATGGCGCAGTTTGTAGAATGGTTTGATCTAAAAGATGTATCCGCCAGCCCCAGCCGCTTTGATAAAGAAAAACTACTGTGGCTGAATGCTCAGCATATTAAGGCCGCGGATACCGCTCGCCTTGCTGACTTGGCTAAGCGTTTCTTGGATGAAAAGGGTATTGATCTGACGGCTGGCCCTGCTTTAGTAGCTGTAGTGGCGCTCTTAAAAGAGCGAGTGCAAACCATTGTAGAGCTGGCCACAGAAGCAACTTACTTTTACCAGCCGCTCACCCCTTCGGATGAGATTATTGCTAAGCATTTAGGCGCAGATGATTTGGCCCGCCTTGCCGCATTTGCTGCTGAAATTGCAGGTTTAGAAGTGTGGGACACGGCCAGTATTTCGGTCTTTATTAAAGAGTTTTGCAAATCGCAAGGCGTGAAAATGGGCCAAGTAGGCATGCCACTGCGTGCCAAAGTGTGCGGTACAACGCATACCCCTTCGGTAGATGCAGTCTTGGCATTATTAGGTAAGGCTGAAGTGTTGAGGCGTTTGGCTTAGATTATTAGACGGGCACGGCATGCCGTGCCCCTACGATTCTCCTTGAGGGGGCAATTAACTCGCTGCTTGCTCTGGCTTTTTGGTTTTGCTTGCTAAGAAATCATCCAAACCTTTTTGTACTAATTCATAGGTTTTGTCTACATTGCTGGCAATGGTTCCGTCTAGCACTTGTAAGCTCTTGAGAATGTCTTTGGCTTGTTTAAAGCCTTCTTCTACGCCGCCACGAATCACCTTGGTAAATTCTGCAGCAATTTTATCGGGATCTTGCCCAGGTCTTTGCTTAGCAAATGCCTCATAAAACCCAGTAGAAAGTGCAATAATTCGCCCAGCGGTACCCTCGGGAGAGTTATCTTGGTTCGTGGCATTTTTAATTGCGTCGTCGCCAAATTCTGGCTTCAGCACGTCATTAATCTTATCAATTGCGTTGCGAAACAGCAGTTGCATTGGTTTATCACCGCTGCTAATCGATACCTGTAAAGAAGCTTGCAAGATCTGCTGATTGGTTTGAGCGCGAATGCTGGCCTCGGTGGGGGCGGGCTTTTTTTCTACATCTTTGTTGTCTTTTATAACGGTGGCATTGCTTACGGTATTTGTTTGAGAAACAGAGTTAATCACGATAAAACTCCCTATTAAGTTCTGCATTACGGATAAGCCAGTTTATCGGCATTAATAGTGGATAACTTCAGCATTAGTCCGGCATGACTGATCAACGGCGAAAGCTCTTTGCGACTTACTTCCGTTTACCCACATAGCATTCATCGCTATGCTGCGCGCCTGCTTTCATTTCTATCGGTTTTGTATGTCTCAGCCTCAGCATTCCCACACTATTCTTGAAGATCTGCAAGGACTACTTACTGGCGTTTTACTGATGGCGCTGGCGATTCAGTTTTTTAAGCAGGCAGGCTTACTTACCGGCGGAGCTACAGGTTTAGCATTTCTGCTGCACTATATTGCGCATTGGCCGTACGGTACAGTGCTGTTTTTTATTAATTTACCGATTTATATATTCTCTTATCGCATGTTAGGTAAGGAATTTACGCTTAAAACTTTTGCTTGCGTAGGAGTCTTAGCGCTGCTTTGTGGATGGCTGCCAAATTTAATTAATTTGGGTGATATTAATCCCGTGTTCGCTGGATTAATGGGGGGCTTATTGGCAGGGGTGGGTATTTTAATGCTGATTCGGCATAAAGCCAGCTTAGGTGGCGTTACGGTATTGGCGCTATATTTGCAAAAACGCTTTGGCTGGCGCACTGGTTATGTGCAATTGGTGTTTGATCTAGTTATTTTATGCGTCGGCTTTGGCGTGGTTAATTATAAACAGTTATTTATTTCTGTTTTAGGCGCATTGGCCTTGAATTTAGCGATTGCTATTAATCATCGGCCAGATCGCTATATTGGTATGTGAGTTATGTTATTAAAAAATAAAAAAAGGCCGTAAATGGCCTTTTTTTATTGATGCTAGATAAGCGCTATGCATATGGGGTTTTTTTCCTATGTGTTAGAAAAAACGTTAAAAATTATACATATGCTGCTTTACGGCGGTGGGCAAATACTGCAATTAAGCCTAAACCCATTAAGGCATAGGTTTCTGGCTCAGGCACGGGGGCTGTAACCATGCCTGTGCCTTGAATACCCATTAAGTCAAATCCTGGTGATGCACCTGCACTGCCATGGCTTTTAACCATTACTTGGCTAATTGCGCTAGTTAAAGTCAGAAACGATGATTGTGGGCCTAGTCCTACTCCGCCACCTTCCGTTACTGTGCCGATAAGGCTCCACGCTGCGGCGCTATTTAAGCGGCCAAATACACTGGCTACTTCATTTGCGCCATTGGCCACACTGAAAATGCCAATAGTGCCTGTGGCTTGTTGACCATTAAACCCGTAGGTGGCCATGTAGTCTTGAGGTAAGGAAACCCATTCGCCAGTGACAGGTGCGCCAGTGGCAATGGTTGGGTTTACAGATACCGGATATGCGCTATTAAAGCCACCTTGAGCGCTGGCGCTTTTATCTACACCTGCACCATCAGTAAAGCTAATAAACTGATCAACATAAGCACTCGTTGCATAAGCGGCACTGCTAAATAAAGCGAAAATAGCAACGGCAGCAGTTTTTTTGAAGGTACTCATGATCGTTTCCAATTTAAGTTTAAATCGATCTGTTTTTGCAGATGGCTTAATGTGTGGGTTCAATTTTTTACTGATGATGAACAGAGGTTTTTCATGGGTACTCAGTGAATAAAACTCTTCTGTTGCTCGTTGTTTGATTGCCTTGGTTGCCTTTGTACCGAGAACGCGATGTCATTTCAATAAGCGATTCCTTATGGTTTTTTTATCTGGTATTAGCGATATATAAATAAAAAATTGGCATGTGCTATCGCAGCTCCTCTTGATATACATACAATCAATGAGTACAAGGGATGCTGTGTTGATATTGAGCGTGATGCGGCTCTGCGCATGGATTTTTTGGGTTTTATTGTGTGAAGTGAAAGAATTTTGATTTTTTATTGCAAGAATTACTGGTATCGGTCAAAAATACTGATGCGTGAATGGGGTCACACATAAATTATTGGATAATGCACTGTTGCTTGGCGTTACACCGCTGCACGAGCATCAAGGTTTGGCTCTACCACAAGCATTCAAAAGCCTTATGTCGCCCAAAATATAGGGGCGCTACTTGCGGGCCCCTAGTTCATATTGGGAGCAGCAAGCAGCGCCCCTAAGAAGTGCTGTATTGCAAAGCTCAGCATTTGTATCAAAATGCTGGGCCTCTATAGATGAATACGGATGTACGAGATTATTTTTCCGCTAATTTTTCCGCAATAGCCTGCAAAGCAGCAGGGCGATTGGCGCAGCAGCTTAACCGGCCAGCCGCGTGAGGGGCCAAATCTAAGTCATAAGGCAGCCGCCCAGCGATTAGCCAAAGCTTGTCTTGTGGCAGGGCAGTTATCAAGGCCTGCTGCTCTGGGTTAAGCGTTGCATTATAAGAAACAAAAATAATTTGCTGGGCAAGGGCTGCTTGCGTGAGGGCGGCATCTAGCTCAGCTGCACTGGGCCTTAGCCCAATCCAGTGCTCGCTCACGGTAAAGCCTAGCTCGCTTAAAGGCTGCGCTAGTGAGTTACGCGCTTCTGGCGTTTTGCCTAGCGCCACTTCATCGATTTCTGTATGCGCACGCACTTCAGCGCTGATTAAAAGCACCGGCTTATTTTTATCCAATGGTTGAGCGCTGCCAGTAATGGCGGCTTGGTGTACGCGTTGCGATAGCGCCATGCTGCTGGCCGCTTGTAAAGACGGCACTAAACTTGCCCAGTTTTGCATCTGATATTGCTGTTTTAAAGCCAAAATACGCAGAACCGATGCATCAATCTGGGCGATATTAATTTCGCCAGCCTCCACTGCAGCTTGCACGGCGGCCAAGGCGGCGGTTTGTGTGCTTGGCGTGTGCGAAATCAGCACAATATCTGCCCCAGCCAGAACGGCTTGCACCGCCCCCGCCACCGTGCCCACGCCTTTGGCAATCGCATCCATTTCTAGGCAATCGGTAATCACCACGCCTTTAAAGCCCAATTCATTTCTTAATAAGCCACTGAGCACCGCGTGGGAAAGCGTGGCAGGGATAGATAAATCTGGCTCAATGGCCGGGAAAGCCACATGTGCCGTCATTAAGGCATCTAGCCCCGCATTAAATGCCGCACAAAATGGCGCTAGCTCTACTGCATCTAAACGCGCTCTATCGTGTGCCACCACCGGCATACCGACATGTGAATCCACCGCCGTATCGCCATGGCCAGGAAAATGTTTGCCGGTGGCGGCCATGCCCGCCGCTTGCATACCGCTTAATGCGGCAAGGCCAAATTGGTAAACTTCGCCAGCGGTTTCGCCATAGGCGCGCACGCCAATCACGGGGTTTTGCGGATTATTATTAATATCTAATACTGGCGCAAAATTAATATTAATGCCTAGCGATTTAAGCTCCGCATTGCCGATTTGGGTGAGCGCCGTGCAATCGGCCACGTTGGCGGTGTTTTTAAAGGCCATTGCCGATGGTAGCGGGGTGACGCCATCTTCAATCCGCATCACCATCCCGCCTTCCTGATCAATACCTATTAATAGTGGCACAGAGTTAAAACGCGCATTGATTTGCTGCAAATGTAAATTTAAAGCCGCTACTTGCTCCACATCAGCCACATTGCGCCTAAATAAAATAAGCCCGCCAATCTGCTGCTGCGTAAGCATCGTTTCAATATGCGCATTGGGCACAAAGCCATCAAAGCCCACCATAAACATTTGCGCCACTTTTTGGCTAAGGGTGAGCGACTGTAATAAATCTGCAGCGTGCATGGTATGGCTCCAATAGGGGGCGAGTAAAAGCTTTGCAAAAGCAAGCGGCTAAATTGATGAGTAATTTACTTATTGTAAAACGCCAAGCAGCTTAAGGCCTATGTGGCTTTGTGATTTGACAAGCTGGGCAAAGCTATTTCTTTGCAGAGATTTTAAGGGGCGCTTGTGTAAGCAGGGCTAGCCTCATCCATTACACCAATTGATATTGGCGTGTAAAAAAATGTGACGTCAATATCAAGAAAGAATTTTTATTTTTATCTTACAAAAAATTGTGAATGTAAATATTGTAAATACCTATTCGTCATAATTTTTGTAAGTAAAATAAGTGCCGAAAATTGCTATTTTATGGCTTGCTCAAGTTGATAACTGAATGGCATTAAATATTTAATTTATTTATTCAACAAAAACAAATGCTTATGTTTTTTTAAATTAATAAAGATCACCGTTTACCCCTTACAGCAAGCCTAAATGACGTTTTGTGCTTGCAGTCACATTTTTAAAAATAGCGAAGGAGAACAATGCATTTGTCGGAAGCGCAATCCATTATGGAAAAGCTCTGGCACAAAGCTGGATGGTGGCTTACATAAACTTTTAGGAGTTCGTAAAAATGGCAACAGCAGCAGCACTCGCATTCGTGCAAAAACTCTATGTCGCTTACTATCAACGTCCAGCCGACTATGCTGGGCAGCAATATTGGGCAGAAAAATTCGATAAGGACGGCGGTGCTTCGGCGATTGCCTCCGCTTTTGCTACTTCAACAGAATCCGTAGCCTTATATGGCTCGCAGTCATTAGGTGCTCAAATTAACGCGGTGTATCAAGCCGCATTTGGCCGTGCGGCAGAAACGGCTGGCTTGCAGTTTTATCTGAACGAAATCAGTGCTGGCCGCCTAACCGTGGGCACGATGGCAGTGTCCGTTTTAAATGGTGCAGCAGGTACAGATTTAACAACGCTCACATCCAAATTGGCTGTAGCAGCTGCTTACTCTACCGCTGTATCGGATGCTTCTGGCATCTTGAAATATGTTGGTGATGCATCTGCAGTTGCTGCACGTGCTTTCTTAGCAACCGTGACAACAGCGAATCAAGCTACATCAACAACTGCAGTAACGGCTCAGGTAACTGCTTTAGTGGCACCAAGCACCATAACGACCTTTACTTTGACAGAAGGCATTGACACCTTTGTGGGGGGAGCAGGCGGTGATAGTTTCGTATCTACCAAGGTCGGTGGTTTTGGCCCACTTGATTCACTCGATGGTGGTGCTGGTACAGATACCTTAAGCGTTTCAGATACTGCTGCAATTTCCACTTCCACCAGCCAAGTTGTTAAAAATATTGAAACAGTCAGCTTGGTATCCAGCCTTGGCGTAACTGCAGATGTGTCAGGCTGGACTGGACTGACAAAACTGACTGTGCAGGGCGTGGGCAATATGACCGTGACCGGCGCTACGACTACTATGGCTATTTTGTCGAACTCGGGTGCAAATACCACAACGGTTGTGGGTACAGGTGGTGATTTAGCGATTACTGCGGGTACAGGTGCAGTGACTGTAGGCGGTACTAGTGTTGCAAATAACCTGACTTCGGTTAGTGTGACCAATGGTGCCGCAGTTGCGATCACAGACCGTAGTGGTACAGCCGCAGCTACGGGTAGCACAATGAAAACAGTATCGGTTACGGGTGCAACAGGCGCTTCAACCATTACTGGTGATGGTGTTACCACTCTGAACTTATCTTCGCTTACGGCAGCAACTACAGTTAATAATGTGACCTTAACTGCAGCAGCGGCAACACGTAATTTAACTCTGAATTTAAATGGGCTTGATACGGCCAATGATGGTGCTGCTACAGCTGGCACAACAGTAATTACTGATGCAGAGGCTACATCGTTAACGATCAATGCAATGACTTCAAAATCATTTGACGTGACTGCGACTACAGCTAAAGTAACATCGGTTGCGGTGAAAGCGGATGTTGATTTGCACATGGATGCTCTGGGTAGTGCAGTAGCCACTAAGCTTGATGTTTCGGGAGCAGGTAAATTCACGGCTGATACGCTCACGCTGACTACCGCTGGTGTGATTACAAGTACTAGTACAGGTGGTGTGTTATTGACGACCGCATTAGGTACAGGTCAGCAGTTTGTGGGGACTGCATCTTCAGGTGCAGATTCGATCAGTCTTGGTGCTTCTACTCTCGCTCAAACAACGGGGGGAGGTAATGACACCGTTACCGCTACTCAATTTGGTACTGGCGGTAGCGTTGATGCAGGTGCGGGTACTGATTATTTGATTATGGCTTCAGCAGACATTGTTGCTAATACAGTAACAACTGCTACCAAAGCTGCTTCATTTACTAACTTTGAAACCTTAGTTGCTTCAGATGCAATTGCAGCCAGCATTGATGTGACTAAGCTTGTTGGTGTTACCGCCGTGACCGCGATTGCTGGTGTTAATACAAGCACGCTCACTTTGAATACAGCTAATACAGTGGGGCTTGGTGCTGATTCCGCGGGTGCCATCGGCTTTACGGTAGGTGGTACATCGGCCACTGATACGCTTACTTTAAATATGAATGGTTGGAACTCTGCGGGTGCAGCAACATTCACAGGTGTTGAAACACTGAATATCAACACAGGTAGCAATACGGCATTAGCTTTTAGTGCAACTGCTCCTACGATTGCACCTGTGTCCGCAACTGCTGCTGTATTTGCTACAACATTAACCATGACTCCTTCCGCGGGCGCTGCAGGTGGTGTGATTAATGTAAGTGGTACAAGTGATATGACCTTCACAGGTGTTGTGACGGCCGCCAAAATTGATGCCTCGGCCTTGACTGGTATTCTGACCGTGACTGCCGCAGCAGCCAATGCCATCACTATTACTGGTGGTAGTAAAGCTGATGTGATCAATGGTTCTGCCGCTGCAGATTTACTCACCGGTGGAGAAGGTGCTGACGTGATTACCGGTGCTGCCGGTAATGATTCGATTGTATTAACAGAAACCACAGCTGCAATTGATAAGGTTGTGTTCTCAGGAGGAGCAACAAATGCTGCAACTCTGACTGCCAATGGCATGGATACGATTACGGGCTTTGGTGCTACAGACACAATCAATGTGGCAGGTTTGGGTAATCAGGCAATGGCGGCACTGACAGGGACTTTATCTGCGGCGGCAGCGCAGTCTGTTATTGCTGATGGTTCTACATACATTATCAATACTGCAGCGACAGCTGCAGCGCTAACAACTGGGGGCACGGCAACAGTTACAGATTTCACAAATATGACTCAAGTGGCAGCATTCTTGAGTGAGCGCTTCTCTCATACAACAACTACTGCAGACATTGAAGCGGTCTTTGTATGGAATGTGGGTACGACAACATATATTTATAATGTTGATACGCTGAATACGGCAAATACCACCATTGATGCAGCTGAAGTGTCTTTAGTTGGAACAATTACTCAGGGCGCTGCACTGGCTACTGCAAATATTGTTTTTGCTTAAAAACACAAGGCAGTAAGCTGTGTGGTTTTGTAGTGTGTCAATAAGCTCGAACGTGCGACGTTTACGTCGCTCAGCGAGAGTGCATTGCACCATATTTAAGCCACGACGCAAATCAACCCCGCATCTGTTCAGGATGCGGGGTTTTTGTTTTTGTGGCGCTGCGTGGCTTATAAAGAAGCTCTTCTAGGAGAGGCAAGATGGCGATCGTGATTACTACTGAGCATTTGGCAGCCATTGCTGGCAAGCAAACCAAGCTGATGCCTAGTTTAATGGAGTGGATAAATCGTCTTTGCCCGCAGTATCAAATTGATAGCCCGCAGGAATATGCACATTTTTTGGCGCAAGCTTGCCACGAGAGTGATGGCTTTAAAACCTTACAAGAATATGCCTCGGGCCAAGCTTATGAAGGCCGTGTGGATTTGGGCAATAGCCAAGTGGGGGATGGTGTTCGGTTTAAGGGGCGGGGCATCTTTCAAACCACCGGGCGGGCCAATTATTTGCAATTAGGCATTAAAAAAGGCCGCCGCGATTTATTTATTCATCACCCAGATTATTTAGAACAAGCCGAATACGCGGTATGGAGCGCTTGCGAGTATTGGAATAGCCATCATTTAAACGATGCAGCAAATCATGCGGATAATGAGGTATTAAAAAAGAAGCATCACGGCGAGGTGATTGGCGTTGCACCGATTGAATTTATTAGCATCACGATTAATGGCGGCAAAAACGGCATGGAGCAGCGGAAAAGCTTTTACATCAAGGCAAGAGCGGTATTGGGCGTTTTGTAGGGCGGGTGCAACCCAATTCTATCAACTTAAGGGAAATTTGCTGATCGTTAAATCTTAAGCGATCAATTTAGATCTATCTATTGCAAGCATTGAAACATCGTAGGGCGGGTGCAACCCGCGTTTTTTTCAGCATTACTCGCGGGTTGCACCCGCCCTACGAATGACATATTGCTTAAGTTGATAGGATTGGGATTGCGCCCGCCATACGATATCTCGTCTTTAAACGATTCCCAATGCTTTTAAGATATTGATTTTTTTATCGCAAAAATGCTGTGCTTGTTGGCTTAGCTCGGCGATATTGTCTTCGGTTTTTTCCATAATTACGCCGTCTTTTAATAGCTTTTGCCCCTGTGCGGCTAAGATTTGCCATGCAAATTGGGCCATTTCTGTGGGGTGTTTTTTGCCTTGGTTTCTGGCTAATAAAAATAGCTGTTGAAAGCGGCCTACGGCTACTCCTCCGCCTGATACTGGGCTGGCAAGGTAGCTAATATCGCTGCTGCCACGGGCTTGATTGCATAGATAGCTATTGAGTTTTTCGCAGGCTTTTTTGGCTTTGGCGATCTGTGCGTCGTCTTGCACCAGGGCGGCGTTGCTGCTGCCAATCAGTACGATGGCCGCTTGTAGAATTTGTGCAAGGCTGAGTTGAGTAGCTTGCTCTAGCTGGCCTAGGCTGATGATTTGGTGATCGCTCATGGCATCTAAAACGGGGGCGTAAATATGGTCTTGCATGGTGGCTTCGCCTAAGCTGCCATTTACTTTTAGCGATATATCATGGCGCGGTTGGATCAGCAGGATACGTAGCTGGCGTAATTGTTCGGCTTGGGCCAGATCGCTGAGTTTACGCGGGCCACGTACCCAGTAATCGCGGCGAAATTGCTGGTTTACGATAAAATCGCGGGTGGTTTCTTTAAAGCCTGCGTCGGGGATATCATTTAAAAATTGCTGCTGTTCGCTGCTTAAATTAATGGCATCAATATGGTCTAAATAATGGGCAGAGCAGGCGTAGCTTAGTTTGGTGGATTCTAGCCATTTGGTCATGGTGGCAAAGTGCATGGGTAGCCAATCACGATTAAAGTATTCGTGGGCTAGGTAATGGCGGTTTTGTTCTTTTACTTTTTTAATCCGCTCGCCAATTTGGGTATTCACACGGGCATAGAGGGGCTGGGTGGCTAATAGCTTTTCGGTAAAGTCTAATGCGCCATTAATTCGGCTGACAATGCCATTGCCCTCTGCGCCAATAATCTCGGCGTGTTCGGTCATTAAATGGCGCATGGGGGCAAAGCTGGCCCAGCCGGGCTGGGTGTTATAGCTGATATATAAAACACCCCCTACTTTTAATTTTCGGCGAATAAACTCTACAATTACGGCTCGATTTTCATCCGATATCCAGCTCCAAATGCCGTGCAGGCCAATGTAATCAAATTCTGGCAAATCACTGCGGGCGGCAAAATCGGCAAAAGATTCATCAAATAATTTGGCCCCCGTACCCGATATGCTGGCTAATTCTTGGGCAAAGCCAGCTTGGCTAGGATTGAAATCGGTGCCATGCCATTGGGTAACGTTGGCAGCGGCATGTAAATTAGCACTCATCCCTTGGCCAAAGCCTAGCTCACATGCATTTGCCATTTCTGGGCAGGCCAAGCCTGTATGCAGAAATGCAAGCTTAACCCGTAGCGGGTTGAGCTCGGCGTAATAGCCGAAGGTATAGGCAATATCTGCTACATAGCCGGACGTCCAATCGCTCATAGTCATGCTCCATTAAGTTAAAAATTAATGTACATAGTGCTGGCGTAAATTTAAAAAGGGTAATTCAATACTGCGCCAGCTTAAATCGGCTAATAGGCAGCTTAATGCCAAAGCTAAAATAATCTTGGCAAAAAGCATAGCTAGTGGAAGCTCAATACTATTAGGTAGATAGGTGTTTAATAAATAGAGAATAATGGCGTGCAGTAGATAAAGGGAGTAAGACCTTTGGCCAATAAAAGCGAGCGATTTTTCTATAAATAAGGGTAAGCGCCACTGGGCGTTGGCATAGCTATAAATGAATAATCCCCAGGTTAATGCCTCGATGCTATACCAAAAGGCTAATAGAATTGAGCGGCTAGCGCTATCAAATAGCATGGCATATTTTGATCTAATGATACTGATTGCCATAATGGCTAAGGTAGCAATGATTAAAGCGTATGCTTTTTTAAAGTGAGGGCTAGTGCTGAGAGTGGCTAGGCCCATGCCAATTAAAAATTGATCTAGCCTACCAACCAGTGTGGATTGCATCACATGCGCAGGGTGCTCGGCTAGGTTTAATACGCATAATTTTAATAGTAATAAAATAAGTAATAGGCGTGCAATATAGATAAGGCCCTGCTGGCGAATAAATAGCGCCAAAAATGGGAAGATAAGATAAAAGGTAAATTCAATAGATATTGTCCATGCTGCGCCGGTCACAAAGTAATCAGAAGTGGCGGGCTTACCAATATTGCTAATCAATAGATAGAGTAAGTCTTGCGGCTGAAAGCGATCTCGCCCAAGCGATATAGCTAGAAAAAACACCAATAAAAACAAGGGAAAAATGCGTAAAAAACGGTTAAAAATAAAACGCCGATAATCAATATTGCCTGTGCTGGCTATTTTCATAAATAAATAGCCAGATAGGGTAAAAAACAAACCCACGCCGATATGGCCTTCGGTAAGTAGGGCAAGCATGGGCCAATCTGGGTAGGATTTCCAGTTACCATGAAAAAATTGAAAAGCGTGAAAGAAAAACACCAATAGCGCAGCAATAGCGCGAATATGCTCTAGTTTAGGGTTGAATTCAATATTGCTAGAGTGGGTGGGCATTAAGATCCTCGTTCTATATATTGTTCTTTAAAATTTCTTTATGGTGGATGAAACCTAATCCTATCAACTTAAGCAAAAAAAAACTGTAGGGCGGGTGCAACCCGCGAGCGATGCAGAAAAATAAGCGGGTTGCACCTGCCCTACGGTGTATTGGTGATTTGGCATATGGTTTAATCATCATATGGAATAACGATGTTGATATCATTTTTAGATCCCCAATCCTCTGGGTAAATATGCTGGCTAACCATCCGGTGAAATGATGACCAAGGCCAATCTGCTACTTTATTAACCAAACCATGCTTTACTGGGTTGAAATGTAAATAATTCATGTGGTTTTCATAATCTTGTTCATTCCTAATTAAATGCTCCCAAAAGCGGGGTTGCCAGAGTGTTGAGTTATTCTTTTTAATTCGTCTCATACTCAATAAGTTTGGTTTTAAATAGTGCTGGCCACAGATTACGCTGACTTCCCTTTTTATAGATCGCCAACGATTAGAAAAATTGTTATCGGTTTCAGGTAGGGTCCAAATACAATGCAGGTGGTCTGGCAACAGTACCCAAGCATCAATTTGGAAAGGTTGGGTTGCTCTCGTTTTTGTAATTGCCAAGCGCAGTGCTGCTCTTATATCGGGGTTGGTTAATATTCTTTGCCGATGCTCGGTGACAACTGTGAAGAAATATGTGGCACCAGATATTTTAGAGCGACGGTAATAGGGCATTATTGGCTCGTAAATGAGGGTATAAAACGCGGGTTGCACCCGCCCTACGAATGGCATATTGCTTAAGTTGATAGGGTTGGGGTGCAACCCGCGGATGTTGGTGAAAAAATCAACGCAGCACCTGATCTACCGCTTGCAAATCATTTTCTTGCAAGGTTCCTGCGTAAAACTTTAATTTGATATAGCCACTTAAATAAGTGTATTGGGCGGCGGTGTGTTTTTGTTGGGCTTCAAAGAAACGGCTTTGGGCGTTGAGTAAATCCACATTATTACGTACGCCAGATTGAATGCCTTTACGGGTGGATTCGACTAATACATCGCCGGATCGCACTGCTTCTTGTAGCGCTTTGATTTGGGCGGCGCTGGAGCTTAGATCCATATATTGTTGGCGCACGCCTAGCTCTACTTGTTGCATTGTATTGCGCTGGTCTTCACTGGCGGCGGTGGCAAAGGCGACGGCGCGTTTGCTGCGGGCGTTGATTTCTCCCCCAGAAAAAATAGGGATGCTGGCGTAAATCATTAGGCTATTTGATTTGATGACATTATCCACCGTGGTGTAGCCGGGGCTGTCCTCATAACTGCTGCGTAGCCGCAGATCGACGGTGGGCAGGTGTTGGTCGATATTTTTGCTGATTTCTAGCTGTGCGGCATCTAGGGAGGCTTGGCGTTCAAACAAAACGGGGTTGTTTTGTTTGGCTTGATTCAGCCACTCGGCCAGTGGGTAGCGTAGGTGTAAATCGGCCTGCATCGTGCTGGGTTTGCGGTGGGCGAGTTGGCTCATGGATTCGCCCACGGTAACGCTTAATTCATGCAGTTTATTGCTGTGGGCGGCTTCTGCAGACAAGATATCGGCATCCACAAAATCCAGCCGGTTTTGGGCTTCGTTGACATCAGTCACGGTGCCGTAGCCAGCGGCGTACCATTTGTTGGCTTGGGTTTTTTGCTCGCGATAGGCTTTTTTCTGCTCGCCCAGTAGCTGTAGTTTGTCGTAAGCCAGCTGTACGTCTAAATATTGCTGTGCCAGCCGCAAGATCAGCTCTTGTTGGCTGCGATCTAAGGCGTGGTTGGCTTCTTTTTGCTGAAATTGTGCTTGGGATAAGGTATCCCACGCCACCATTCTAAACAGCGGTTGGCTGAGGGTGGCAGAGTAGGTTTGGCTATTAAAAGTGTAGTCAGTAGAAATAGTTCGGGTCTTTCCACCCAAAGCAGGGACATCAAATTCGCTATTGACCCATTCGCGGCTGCCTTGGGCAGAGAGCGATAAATTAGGTAGCAGCGCTGCTCTAGCGATGGGCACAATTTCTTGTGCCGCAAGGTTTTGGGCCTTAGCGATGGCAAAGCGGCTGTCGTTTTGCAGTGCCTTAGGATAAAGGCTGCTTAAGTCTGCGGCATGAGTTGTGGTGCAAATTAACAGCGTGAGTAAGCAGATCTTGGTTTGCATAGGGATCTCCTTATTTTTCGGTAAAGGCAAAGGCAAGGCGGTTAAGCAGAGGGCGAATGATGTAGTCCAGCAGGCTGCGCTCGCCCGTTTTAATAATCACCTCGGTGGACATGCCGGGCTGGATGGCTAGCTTGTCTTTGCTAAGAGCGGCAAGGCCTTTTTTGGTGACGACTACTTTGGCACTGAAATATGGATTGCCACGCGGGTCTACGATGCGGTCGGCGGAGATGCTGGTGAGCTCGCCTTCTAAAATAGGCGGTGTGCCTTTATTGCCTAAAGATGAGAAGCGAATATCTGCCAGCAGACCCGGGTGAACTTTATCGATCAGATGCGGGGGGAGTTGGATTTCCACCACGAGTTCGTCGTTTTCTGGAACGATTTCCATCAGGGTTTCGCCTGGGCGAATAATGCCGCCTACGGTATGCACATTTAGCCCAACCACTCGGCCAGCGGCAGGGGAGCGTAATACGCTGCGAGACACATCTTCTTCTTTGCCTTTTATTTCATTGCTCCAGCGGTTTAAATCGCCTTGAATCTGGCTGTATTGGGTTTCTACTTCTTTATTGAATTCTTGGGTGCGCTGCAAAATTCTTAAGCTTAATTCGCCCTTTTGGCGGCCCGCTTGCTCGATTCGGCCTAAACCTTCGCCATATTCGCCAGAAACTTGAGCAAAAATCCTTTCCATTTCAAAGAGGCGGGTGCGTGGGGCGTAGCCATCAGCCACTAAATCACGTAGGCCAGCGATGTCTTTTTCAAGTAATTTAAGCTGCTGCTTGCGGCCTGCTTCTAGGGCGCGTAGGCCGGTGATTTGCTCGTTAATCCCTGCAATATTTTGCTGCAGAATATTGCCCTCATTGCTGAGCACGGAACGGCGAGTTTCAAAGAGCTGAACTTGCGCGTCCATTAGCTCTTTGGCCTGTGGGTTTTGCGCTTTTAATAGGTTTTCATGGAAAGTAATTTTAGGCTTATGGTTTAGCTCAGCATTGAGCCGATCGGATAGCGCCTGGGTTTGCCAGTAATTGTTTTGTACTGTGGATAAAACGGCGTTGATTTGGGTTTGATCGAGTAAAACCAAGGGCTGGCCTGCTTGAACTTCTGCACCTTCTTTAACCAAAATTTTAGCAATCATCCCGCCTTGTAAATGCTGAATGGCTTTGCGCTTGCTTTCGACTGACACTACGCCGTTGGTAGGCACGCCTTCATCCAGCGGGGCAAAGGCCGCCCAGATAAGAAAACCACCTAAACCAAATAAAAGAATAAACAAGCCAAGCCGTGTGATGGAGCGGGTATCGGTTAGCGATTGATCAACATCTAATATCGGTTCGGGAGATTTTTGTTTGGCAAGCTTTAGCATGGTGTAAGCCTCAATCGTTGTTGTAGGGCGGGTACAAGCCGCCATATATAAACTTTTGACGTATAAATCCGCCGGGTTTCTTCTGCCCTAAGAGGTCATTGCGGGAGTGGCGACTGCCGGTGGGTTGAGCGCCGCTAATACCTGATCACGTGGGCCGTAGTACTTAAGCATCCCGTCCCCCATCACCAGCAGTAAATCGACGACGGCCAGTACATGAGTGCGGTGGGTGATCAGAGCGATCGTTGCGCCTGCTTCTTTGGCGCGAATTACGGCTTGCACCAAGGCACGCTCGCCTAGCTCGTCTAAGTTGGCATTGGGCTCATCCAGTACAATTAGGCTGGGCATGCCATACAGGGCGCGGGCAAGGCCAATACGCTGGCGCTGGCCACCGGATAAGCCCGAGCCGCCTTCACCAATACTGGTGTCGTAGCCATGGGGCAGGCGCAAAATCATGTCGTGTACATCGGCCATTTGCGCGGCAGCCACTACTTTTTCGCTATCTATTTCACCAAAGCGGGCGATGTTTTCGGCGATGGTGCCGGAAAACAACTCAACGTCTTGCGGTAGATAGCCAATATACGGGCCTAGTTCGGCTTTATTCCATGTGTAAACATCGACGCCATCTAGTCTTACCTTGCCCATTACGGTAGGCCAAATGCCGACTAATAAGCGCGCCAAAGTGGATTTTCCGCAGGCGCTAGGGCCAACAATGCCGAGAATTTGCCCAGCAGGCATGCCAAAATTTATGCCACGGATCACCATATTTTGCGTGCCGGGAATCATGGCAGAAACGTTATCTACCATTAATTGGCCGCTGGGGCGGGGCAAGCTCATGCCGGTTTTGCGCTCAGGAAAAGTTGCTAGTAACTCTTGCAGGCGGGCGTAGGCGGAACGTGCGCCAATAAATTGCTTCCATGTGCCAATGGCCAGCTCGATTGGGGCTAAAGCGCGGCCCATTAAAATAGACCCTGCAATCATGGCGCCTGGGGTGGTGCTGCCATCAATCACCAACAGTGCGCCAGCGCCAAGGATTAAAGACTGCAAGCTAATGCGGGTAAATTTGGTAATGGCCGAAATGCTGCCGGCTTTATCGCTGGCTTCGCCTTGCAGGGCTAAAAACTTGCCGTGGTGCTTGTACCAGCGCTGCATCAGGCCATCTAACATGCCCATTGCTTCGATCACTTCGGCATTGCGCAAATTATTATTAGCAAAGCGCGTGGCTAAATTGGCATGGGTGGATGCTTCGGCAATGGGTTTTTTACTGACTATTTCGGTGAGATAAGCAAGGCCGGTGAGTAATAATGCCCCTACAACGGCCAGCCAGCCTAATAGGGAGCCAAGCATAAAGAGTACGGCTAGATAAATGGGGGCCCACGGCGCATCAAAAAAGGCAAATAAACCCTGGCCAGTTAAAAATTGGCGAATATTATTTAAATCATTTAAAGCGAGGCCAGCATCGCTATTGCCTGCTCTTAAATTGCGCTCAAAAGCGGCGGTAAATACCCGTGCATTAAGCTGTGAATCTAATTTACTGCTAATTCTAACCAATAATCTGGAACGTACCATTTCTAGTAAAGACATTAATCCATATAGCCCAAGCGTAATCACCGTAATCATGACTAAGGTGGTTTCATTGCGGCTGGCTAATACGCGGTCATAAACTTGTAGCATATAAATAGATGGCACCAGCATCAGTAAATTAATAAAAAAACTAAAGATGCCCGCCACCATAAAATGCTGGCGCAAACCATGCAATACGCTGGCTAATTCGGAACGGGGCTGTAAATGCTGTTTCATACCATTTCCTTTTAAAAATGGAATTACACGTTTTTTTAAGCGATATTAAGTTTTTATATCATCGCTCTGCTCTTCCAAATCAGCTTCAATGGTCAGTAAATACTCTGGCCATTCGTCTTGTGCATTGGATTGGGCGGCTTCGTTTAAATCTAAAAAAATAAAATTCAAAACAAACTGCTGGTTAATCTGTAAAAGAATGATTTCTCTTAGACGCTGGGATGCAAATCTTTCAGTTACCTCTAAAGGCAGTTGCAATTGGAAACGCAGCCGTCCTTCTAGGGTAAACATGGATAAAGTATTGTCTTTAATACTTAAGGTATGTCGGTCGAAATAAACAGGTGCAGAGGGTAAAAAATGTAAATGAGGTAAAGCCACGTCACTTGGAAGGTTTTTCCATTTGCTGAGCGGGTGTTCATATAGCGTGCGGTAAGCTCGGCAAATGGCATAAATCGCATTACAAGCCATTTGCGCACCCAAATCTGGCAATTGCTCGCGTAGCACTTTATAAGCCAAATGGTGCAAGGTCACCCGATGCCAGCAGCGGTGTTGTTGCGCGATGGGGGCGATTAAATTGCAAGCGTTGCAAAACTCTGTCTGCAGCGTCTGTAACCTGAGGCGCTGAGGATCTGTTGTAAGGAGAGGGACAGAGTATGTGCTGGGCATAATCACCAATCTAGGAGAGATTTCTCCTATATGAAATGCCTATATGAAGTTTTTTACCTACGTTCGTCGGATGGCTGAGTGGTGGAGGAGCAGGGAGGATGTAGGGCGGGTGAAACCCGCGAGCAATGCCGAGTAAACACGCGGGTTGCACCCCAATCCTATCAACTTAAGCAATCCGCGATTCGTAGGGCGGGTGCAACCCGTGAGTCACACTGAAAAAACGCGGGTTGCACCCGTCCTACGATGTTTCAATGCTTGCAATAGATAGATCTAAGTTGATCGCTTAAGATTTAACGATCAGCAAATTTCCCTTAAGTTGATAGGATTGGGTTGCACCCGCCCTAAGGTGATACTTGTCATCAAGAGATGGCTGTCCTAGGTGCTTTTCTAGGGCTAAAGCGGAGTGATTACACTAGCACCACATCAAATAATTCTTGGGTGTAGGCGCTTTCTACCTGTAAATAGATGGGTTTTTGGATGAAATCGGCGAGTTGGGCAAGGTTGGCAGATTCTTCATCAAGAAACATATCGATTACGCTTTGTGAGGCGAGAATGCGATATTCTTTGGCGCTAAATTGCCGCTCTTCACGCAGGATTTCGCGCAGGATTTCGTAGCAGATGGTCTGTGCAGTTTTGATCTCGCCGCGCCCTTGGCAGGTGGGGCAGGTTTGGCAGAGTACGTGCGCTAGCGATTCGCGGGTGCGTTTCCTTGTGATTTCAACTAGGCCAAGGCTGGTAAATGGGCTGATGGTCACCTTGGTTCTGTCGCGACTCATGGCTTTTTTAAGCTCGTCCATCACGGCGAGTTTGTGACCTTCGTTATCCATATCGATAAAATCGACAATAATAATGCCGCCCAAATTGCGTAAGCGCAGCTGGCGGGCGATCACTTGGGTGGCTTCTAAGTTGGTTTTGAAGATGGTGTCATCAAATGAGCGGGTGCCCACAAAGCCGCCGGTATTTACATCCACCGTGGTCATGGCTTCGGTTTGATCGATGATTAAATAGCCGCCAAATTTTAGATCAACACGGCGCACCATGGCGTGCTCGATTTCTGCTTCTACGGCGAATAATTCAAACAGCGGGCGCTCGCCCACATAGTGTTTTACCCTGGGCAAAACATCAGAAACAAAGGAGGCGGCAAACTCGGTCATTTTGGCGAAGTTTTCCCGCGAATCCACAAGGACTTCTTCGGTTTCGTTGTTAACCATATCGCGCAGCACGCGCAATTGTAGTGATAAGTCTTGAAATAACAGCGATCTAGCGGGCAGGGTGACTGATTTTTGCTGGATATCTGCCCAGATTTTATCGAGGTAATTGATATCGGCGGTTAGCTCTTCATCTGTGGCGTGCTCGGCCGAGGTGCGGATGATATAGCCTTGATGTTTTGAATCAGCGAGTAGTGATTCCAGCCGCTTACGCAGTTGATTGCGTTCGCCATCTTTGTCGATACGTTGGCTAATGCCAATGTGTTTTTCTTGCGGCAAAAACACCAAAAAGCGCCCTGCAATACTGATTTGGGTTGAGAGCCTAGCACCCTTGCTGCCGATCGGGTCTTTGGCGACTTGCACCAGCACCGGCTGGCCTTCATGCACGATGCGCTCGATACGTTGTGGCTCATTGGGGTTTTGGCGCTGCTCGATCACATCGGCAATATGCAAAAAAGCGGCGCGTTCTAAACCAATTTCAATAAAGGCACTTTGCATGCCTGGCAATACGCGTTTGACCACGCCCAAATAAATATTGCCCACCAAGCCACGATGGGCGGATCGCTCAATATGAATATCCTGAACCACGCCATCTTCAACGGTGGCCACGCGAGTTTCTTGTGGGGTGATGTTGACGAGGATTTGTTCTTTCATTGGGAAGGCCCTGTTTTTATTTATTTGAGTATCGGCATGGGTTTTGCGTGTGTTTAATAGCTTTTCGTCTTTGGTATGGCGGTAAGGAGCACAGAGATATTTGTAGGGCGGGTGCAACCTGCGTATTTTTCAGTATCGCTCGCGGCTTGCACTCGCCCTGCATTTATTTCTTTAATAGCGGTAAGCACATATTCATTAATTCATCCCAAACCTCGCCTTTGGCCACGCCCTTATTCATTTGATCGATCAGGGCGGCTTGGGCGAGGGCGGCTTTGAGCTGGGCGGCTTTGACTCGGGCCAGCGCGGGCTCGACCAGCTTTTGTTTTTCACCCCAGATGCGTAATTCTTTAAATAATTGTGCGGATGGTGTGCCACGTTGCTTGCCGAGGCCAAGGCGATAGAGGGTACGGATTTCTTCCGCCAGCGACCATAGCACTAAATGTGGTGCTTCGCCTTCGGCACGTAGCCCTGCCAGCATGCGGGCAAAGCGGGTGGCGTCGCCTGCCAGTAGTGCCGCACCAAGCTGAAATACATCGTAGCGGGCCACATTGGCTACCGAGCTTTGTAGGTCTGCAAGGCTGATTTCACCTGCTGGGTGTAGCAGGGCGAGTTTTTGTATTTCTTGAAACGCCGCGAGTAAATTGCCCTCAACCCGATCGGCTAAAAATTGCAATGCCTCAGGGGCGAGTTTTTGCTGCTGGCGGGCTAGGCGCTGGGCTATCCAGTCGGGTAGCTGGCGGTGCTCGATATTTTTAGCTTCAAGTACATCGCCCTTGGCAGATAGCGCTTGAAACCATTTGCTGTTTTGGCCGGTTTTGTCCAGCTTTGGGCAGGTGACAATGGTGATGGTGTCGGGCGGTAAATTGCTGCAATAGGCTTCAATAGCCTTGCCCCCATCCGTGCCTGGTTTGCCGGTGAGGATGCGTAGCTCGATTATTTTTTTATCGGAAAAGAGCGAAAAGGAGTTGCCCTGCATTTCGAGTGAAGACCAAGCAAAGCCTGTTTCCACCGTGAGCACTTCACGTTCGATATAGCCTGCTTTTCTGGCGGAATCTCTGATTTGCTGCACGGCCTCTAGTATTAGCAGGCTTTCATCTCCGTGCAGGATATAGAGTGCGGATAGCCCCTTGCTGAGTTGGCGCGGCAAGTCGTCAGGACGCATCTTTCATCCTCAGTGCGTGTGGATCAGGGAACATTCTGTACTTTAGCTAGCGCACTGATACGGCGCAGGATTTGCTGGGCGGCATCTTGCTGCATGTCGGCAACCAGTAAAGAGGCTTCGGCGTCTTTGCCTAGGCTATTGTTTTCGTCATAGCTGTAATCACGGTTGAGCTGCAATTTGCCATTTTCAAGTAGCTTGCGCTCACCTGCTTGTACGCTATACGTAATGCGATAGAACAAGCGATATTCACTGACTCGGCCTGCGTTATTAACGGTAAGCACTTTTTGCTCGGTACTTTCATTGATGACGTTAATGACAACGGCGGGCTTATTTGCGCTGAGTGTTACGCCCGGTAAAGAAGCCAAGCTTTGTTTTAGCTGCAGGGCTACGGCGCTATCGCCTAATACACTGGCCGTCGTATATGGGAAGGTGCCAGGGCCTGTGCCGCGTAAGTGAAAGCCGCATGCGCTAATAAAGCAGATTAATATCAGAGAGCTGAAAGCTTTTAGCATAGGTTTGCCTCATTAGGGTGGGCACTTTGCCCACGCGTGGTGATTACGCTGTAGTTGTTATTACGCATAGGCAAGGCCTGCCCACTCGGTTTCTCTATCAAAGAGCCAGTGGGTGCTTATCTATTGGTAAGCACCCACGGTTGTGGCAACTTAAACCACAATACTCACTAAACGCCCAGGCACGACGATGATTTTCTTCGGTGTGCTGGTTACAAACTTCTGTACGTGCTCATGCGCCAGCGCAAGTGCTTCGATCTCTGCTTTAGGCAGATCTTTAGCCACTAAAATACTGCCGCGCAGCTTGCCGTTTACTTGAATCATTAGCTCAACTTCATCCTGCACCATGGCGATTTTGTCCGCTACTGGCCAGCTTTGTTTCAGCAGCACGGTGCCAGGCACTAGCTCGCTCCAGATCGATTCGCAAATATGCGGCACGATAGGCGAGAGCATAATGGTGGCGGCTTCGAGTACTTCTTGTGCCAGCGCACGGCCTGTATCATCGGCCAACTGGCCTTTCACTGCCATGGCGGAGTAAGTATTCAGCAGCTCCATGACTGCAGCAATCACGGTATTAAATTGCTGACGGCGGCTGTAGTCATCGCTCACTTTAGCAATGGCGGTATGCAAGGCAAAGCGTAAGGCTTTTTGCTCCTTGGAGAGTTCCCCGCTCACAAATTTCGCTACAACGCCACCACTGACATGGTCAAAAGACAGCTTCCAGAAGCGTTTTAAGAAGCGATACGCGCCTTCTGCACCGGCATCCGACCATTCCAAAGATTGCTCTGGTGGGGAGGCAAACATCATAAATAGGCGGGCGGTGTCTGCGCCAAATTGCTCGATCAGCTCTTGCGGATCAACGCCGTTGTTTTTGGATTTAGACATTTTTTCAACGCCCGCCACCATCACCGGTAGGCCATCGGCCTTGCTGGTGGCAGAGATCATTTTGCCCTTGGCATCGCGCTCGATTTCTACATCAGCAAAGTTAATCCAGTCTTTGCCGCCGTTATCCATATCGCGGTAGAAGGTTTCGCACACCACCATGCCTTGGGTGAGCAGCTTTTTAAATGGCTCATCGCCAGATACCAAGCCTTCATCGCGCATTAGCTTGTGGAAGAAACGTGCGTATAACAAATGCAAAATAGCGTGCTCAATCCCGCCAATATATTGATCAACCGGCAGCCAATGATCCGATGCGGCTTTGTCTACTAGGCCGGTTTCGCATTTTGGTGAAGCGTAGCGCGCGTAGTACCACGACGATTCCACAAAGGTATCCATGGTATCGGTTTCGCGTTTGGCTGCGGCATCGCACTTAGGGCAGGTGGTTTCATAAAAACTTGGCATGCGCGCTAAAGGCGAGCCTGCGCCATCTGGAATCACATCAGTTGGCAGTACAACGGGTAGGTCTTGCTCTGGCACTGGCACATCACCACACGTTTGGCAGTGAATGATAGGGATAGGGCAGCCCCAGTAGCGTTGACGGCTAATACCCCAGTCACGCAGACGGTATTGCGTTTTGGGCGCACCGGCATTTTGCGCGGATAATTTAGCCGCCATTGCATCGTAAGCTTGTTCAAAGTTCAGGCCATCAAACTCGCCAGAATTAAACAAGATGCCGTGCTCGCCGTAGGCATCTTGCCAAGGCGCTGCCACATCACGGCCAGCCGAGGTTTCAATCACGGCGTTAATGGGCAGATTGTATTTGTGGGCAAAGGCAAAATCACGCTCGTCGTGCGCAGGCACGGCCATCACTGCGCCGGTGCCGTAGTTCATCAGCACATAGTTGGCCACCCAAACCGGCAGCAAATCGCCCGTCAGTGGGTGGCGTACTTTATGGCCGGAATCCATGCCTTTCTTTTCCATGGTTGCCATATCGGCTTCGGCCACGGAGCCGCTTTTGCATTCGGTAATAAAGGCTTGCAAGTCGGCATTGCCAAGAGCGGCGGATGTTGCCAGCGGGTGCTCGGCGGCAACGGCTACGTAAGTTGCACCCATTAGGGTATCGGGGCGGGTGGTGTAAACGGTGAGCGCATCAATATCGTTGGAAGCCACTGCCAACGGGAAGGTGACATCCATGCCGCGCGATTTACCAATCCAATTGCGCTGCATGGTTTTAACTTGCTCTGGCCAGCCATCCAGCTGATCCAAATCTTGCAACAGTTGCTCGGCGTAATCGGTGATCTTGAAGTAATACATCGGGATTTCGCGCTTTTCAACCACAGCGCCGGAGCGCCAGCCGCGCCCATCTACGACTTGCTCATTCGCCAGCACGGTTTGATCGACCGGATCCCAGTTCACCGAGCCATTTTTCTTGTAAATCACGCCTTTTTCAAACAGGCGGGTAAACAGCCATTGTTCCCAGCGATAGTAATCTGGCTTGCAGGTGGCGATTTCTCTGCCCCAATCTACAGCCAAGCCCAGCGATTTAAGCTGGGTCTTCATATATTCGATATTGGAATCCGTCCAAATGGCGGGGGCGACGTTGTTTTTCATCGCGGCGTTTTCGGCAGGTAAGCCAAAAGCGTCCCAGCCCATAGGCTGCATTACATTAAAACCATTGAGATGATGGAAGCGTGAGAGTACATCGCCTATGGTGTAGTTACGCACATGACCCATGTGCAGCTTGCCACTTGGGTAAGGGAACATGGATAGGCAGTAGTATTTAGGCTGACCGGCCTTTTCGATGGCCGCAAAAACCTGATTTTTTTCCCACTGCTGCTGGGCTGCAGCTTCGATGGTAGACGGTGTATAGAGCTCGATCATGCCTAAGAATCCAGTTGTACTTTCACAAAGCCGATGATTATATCCCGAATGTTTGTATTTCGGGCTTCATAAGGATGTTGATATGCGCTTAGCGATAATATTTGGCTTACTCCTCAGCTCTTTTGCTTATGCTGAGCCTGCTCGAGTGGAATCGGTGCAATTGCCTGCATGGTTAGAGCGGGCGGGGCAGAAAAAACCGTTGGCTCCCAATATGCTGCTGTTATCGGCGGATAAAATTATGACGGGTGCGGGGGCCAGAGTTTATTTGCAACTACCTGAAGGCAGCCGAGTAAAGCTTGGTGAAAATGTAAACATGCAAGTCGATCAGATTAATGAGGCCGATGGCAAAAATGGCAGCGTGTTTAAGGCCGCGCTAAAAGTGGTGGCGGGGGCTTTTAGATTTACCACCAATGCATTGAGCAAAGCGGCGAAGCGCGAAGTCAATGTGAGTGTCTCTACCGTAACAGCAGGGATACGCGGTACAGATTTATGGGGCAAGGCGGATGTGGATAAAAATGTGGTTTGCTTGCTAGAAGGAAAAATAGCGGTAGGGGCCGAGGGCTATCCACAGGTGGAATTAAATCAGCCTTTAAGCTTTTACGTAGCGCCACTGCAAGGCGAGCCCTTGCCTGTGGGCGCGGTAGACCCTGAAAAACTTAAGTTATGGTCAGCAGAAACAGAAATCGAGGGGCAAAAAGGGGCGCTGATTGAAAAAGGCGGTTGGCGGATTGTGTGGGGCAAGTACGCCAAGGTGGGGCAGGCTTTAGCCTTGTTTGATCGCTTACAAGCGGCGGGTTATCCGGTGAAGATTCGCAGCGTGCGCGGCCAGCATCGTGTGCAATTAACCGGCCTTGCTTCAGCGGCCGATGCACAGGCGGTGGTGAGCAAAGTACATGCAAGCCTAGCCACCCCACTTGCACACATTAGCCACTGATTGCTGCCCACGTGGCAAGGTCGCTGAATTTGCGTGGGCACAAAATTGTGCCCACCTTACTCACTGAGGTTACGCAGCAAAAACCCAAATCTTGAACCACAGAGAACACAGATTTTCACAGAGAAAAAGGGATTAAATCCCGCCCTACACGCTTGGCTTAGCTTGATAAGATTGAGCCGTGAAAACTGATTATTTGCTACTTAATTGGATTTAAAGCCCAATGCGTATTAAGCAGAAAATTGACTCAGCATGGTAACAAGCCGCCAGAGATCATCCCTATTTGATTGGTTTTTTCGCGGATAAATAGCCTTTGTGCGTATCTCTTACTTAAGCGCTTTATCCAGCACGGCGTTAAAGGCTTCAGCATTTTGAAAGCCTATGCTGGAAAACTGCTCGGCCCCCTTGGCATTAAAGAAAATAATCCCCGGTGGGCCAAACAGTTTGAAGCGTTTTAACAGCGCTTTGTCTGCCTCGGTATTGGCGGTGACATTGGCTTGCAGCAGGCGCATTTTGCCCATTTTTGCTGCGACAGCGGCGTCAGTAAAAGTAAGCTTTTCCATTTCCTTGCACGACACGCACCAGTCGGCGTAGAAATCCAGCATGACGGGTTGATTACTGGCCGCCAGCTTGCTTTCTAAATCGGCTACGGAGCTGACGCGTTCAAACTGGACATGCGCTGTGGCGGCTTGGGCGCTTTGCAAACCCTGCAGGGGTTGCAGTGGATCACGGCTGCCGCTGAGTGCGCCGATCAGCAAGGCCGATCCAGCTAATAAGGCAATTACGCCAAGGCCTTTACAAAAGCGTGGCCAGCCCGCTGTGTGGGGAGGCAGCGGATCAAGTGCGTGCAAAAATACCGCCGAGATAATCAGCAGCATGGCCCATGCCAGCATGGCAAATAGCGTAGGCAGCACCGGTGAGACTAGCCAGATCGCTACAGCCAGTAGCAGCACACCAAATACTTTTTTGATGCCTTCCATCCAGCCGCCCGCACGTGGCAGGGCAGAGGCGGCGCAGCCCACAATAATCAAGGGCACGCCCATGCCTAGCGCCATCACAAACAGCGCCACGCCACCCAAGAGGGCATTGTGTGTTTGGGCAATATAGAGCAGCGCACCCGCTAGCGGAGCAGCAACGCAAGGCCCAACGATCAGGGCAGATAAAGCCCCCATAATCATCACGCCGGTTAGCGAGCCGCCTTTTTGCTGATTGGCGCTATTAGATAATTTGCTTTGTAGGCTGGCTGGCAGTTGTAGCTCGTAAAAGCCAAACATAGAAAGCGACAGCAGTACAAACACCATGGCAAAGCTGCCCAGCACCCACGCATTTTGTAAGGCCGCAGAGAGCAGGGAGCCGGATAAGCCCGCCGCCACACCGGCAAGGGCGTAGCTGATGGCCATGCCTAGCACATAGGCGATGGATAAAATAAGCGCCCGTTTTTTACTGATTTTATCGCCGTGGCCCACAATAATGCCGGACAAAATTGGCATCATTGGAAACACGCAGGGGGTGAGCGCCAGCAGCAGGCCAAAGCCAAAAAAGCTGATCAGAATCAGCGCCAAATTACCGCTGCCTAAGAGGCTATTGATTGAATCGGTATTGCTGGCCGCTGGGGCGGAGGCGGCTTGCGTAGCAAAGGCGGGGGCTTCACTTAGCTCGGCCAGCAGCTTGTTATTTGCTGGTTTGATATCTAGCGCGTCGCTAACTGGAGATGCAGCCGCTGCAACAGCGACCGGTGGGCTGATTGCAATAGCGGCTGGGCTGACTGTGGTGCTGGGCTTGGGGCTTGCAGCCACACTCATGGCTGCAGGTAGCTTGATATTGGCTATTTGGGTAATCGGTGGATAGCAGAGGCCCGCATCGGCGCAGCCTTGCGAGATCACGGTGAGCTTAAATGAGGAGCTAGTGGCATTTTTGATATTAACCGGCAATACCACTTGCTGGCGGTAGGTTTCTACCTTGCCAAAATTTGGGTCATCGTGACTTAAAGAGGGTGGAAATTCGCCTATGGCTAGCTCTACACCTTGGTCGGCAGAAATCTTGACCTTGTTTTTATATAGATAGTAGCCCTCAGCAATTGCAAAGCGCACTTCCACCGTTTGATGGTCTTTTGCTTTTGCCGTCATTTTTAGCGCTTGTTCTGGCTCTAAAAAGCTGGGCTCTTCAGCAAAAGCAGTGCCTGCAAAGAGTGCGGTGCAGAGTGCCATACCAATAAGATCTGTCGTGCCAAGGCGGCGTAGCTTTTGATAGGCGTGGGCACATACCCATCCGAGCGTTTTTTGAAGATTGGTGGTGCTTAACATAAGGTCTCTTTGTTTGAGAATATAGGGTGGGCACCCGTGCCCACGCGGCGGCGCTTGCTCACGCGAGGGCACAAAAGCGTGCCCACCCTACAATTTCATGGGTGAGCAAGATACTTGATCTTGCCCACGCCGCGTTGTTAACGATATCCCGCTACGCTATAAAGCTTATCCACCACGTATTGCAGTGCGGGGATACCGGTTTCTAGTGCGCGTTTGTTTAAATAACGCTCGCTGACGGTAAAGCCTGCGCCGTAATACTGGCCGGTGATTAAGGCACCATCTTGCACCAAAATAGCTAGGTTGCGAAAGTTTGGCGCAGCTGCTGTTGCAGGATTGAGTGAGAAATCAGCCGCTGCAAAGTGGCCAGGCAGTGCTCGGTTAGGCTGGCCAGCTACGAGGGGGGGCCATTGCAATAGGATGACATTTGGATTGGCTGGGGATTTTTTCCAGCTTAATTCTTCGCTAATCTCAGTGATATCGGCGGTGGCATAGCTGGCAACGGTAGTGGCGGCAATACCGACCAGCGTGGCGCTGCCATCGGCTTTGAGTTGCAGCTTAAGCTTACGCGGCGCGCCGCTGGCATCCAGCTTGGCCCACGATTCAATTTGCACGCCTTCTGCTTTGAATAAATCGGCTTGGCTATTCATGGCTAGCGCATTGCAAGTGCTTTGGCCTGCAATGTTTAGGCTTTGGCGATTGGCCGCTGTGCAATCGTTAATGAGTGGATGCGCTAAAGGCCATTTATACAGTGCGTCTTTCAGCGTCAGGTCAAAAAACAAGCTTTTAGCCGCTGGGTCTTGCACTGCTTTAATGCCCCCTTTGGCAGCAATGTATTCATCCATAAAGAAGGCTCGGCAAGCGTTGAACCATTGACTAGGCGTGGTGGCCGTTGCAGGAATCACGCCGCAGGCGGTTGGCTTGGTGCTAGGCAGCGGCAGGCTGGTGTAGGCTTTTTCGCCTAGCTGAGGGCCGTACCAATCATGGATTTGATAGTTATTAAACACATCCGCGCTGACTTCCATCTGGTAGCGAACACCAGAAACTGGCATTTGATAGCTGAGCATATTGCCATCTAGTGCGTTGATGCTGCGGGCCTGTAATGCTTCTTTACCGGCAAAGAGCGCGGTATTGCCCTTGCTATCTAGCGTTAGGCTATCTGCATCTGGGTAGCTGACGCTGCTCCATACGCCTTGATTCCATTGCTCATTGATTTGCCAAAACGCCCCGTTTGCCAGCTTGATCCCACCTGAGGTGAGCTGGGTGATTTGGTTCTTGCTACGAATAAAGCCCGCATTATCGATAATGCCATTACGCAGCTCTTCGCTCATTTTGTTTTGCGTATGGAAATAGCGATAGCTGTAGTTATCAAGGCTGGTGGTGATATCGGCGCTTTTTACTTTGGCGATATCCATCACAGGCGTTGTGGTCACGTTATAGCTGTTGTACCAAGCCGCTAGCACGGCTGCGGTATCGATCAGGCTGGCGGGCTTTTTATCGGCAGCGGCACGGGTGGCTAAGTAATCGCTCAGGCTTTTTAGGCGAGTATCTAAGCCCAGCACGGGCGCTGCCACATAGTCAAAATCAGCGGCCACGCTGTAATCGTCGGTTTTGCCTGCGCGTAGCAAGACATTGTTTTTGTTGCTTAAGCGATTACGGCCATTACTCATTAAGCGCATATGGTAGGTGCTGCTGAGTAAGCTTAAATTGGCATTCACCTTACTGCTGCCTGCTTCATATTCCAAAGGCATGGCGAGGGTCCAGCCCTGAGCAAAGAGCGTGTTGCTTGGGTAGCCCGTATCGCTGCTTTTAGCGCTAAGCACGGCCAGCAGGTGGGTGCCGCGTAGATCACTAGGCACTTGCAGGCTGTAGCGGCCTTGAGCGTCGCTGAGGGTTTGTGGCTCCTTGCTATCGCACAGATTATTATCATTGCTATCAAAGCAAACCTGCGCACCGTTTACATAGCCCACATTCAGTACGCGGCCTGATACCTCAATTTGTGCTTGGGTGATTGGTGTGCTGCTGCCCGCATTGATCGCGGTATTGCTGCTGGTGGCATCGGCTTGATTATCGCCACCACCGCATGCACTGAGCAGCAGGGTGGATATTGTTAACGCCAGTGAGTGCTGAATTTTCATTGCAAAACCTTTCAATCATTAGGGTGGGCATGTTTTTATGCCCACGCGTGATATATGTGGGCACAAAGACGTGCCCACCCTAAGCGTTTTTAGCGGCAATTATTTAATCGCCATCCCATTGAAAGACAGGCGATGCAGGCGGTATTTTAGGTCTTGTGCGCCTTGGCTCAGTAGCAGGGCATTGCCTGCTGCGAGCGTTATGCGCTTCACCGATAAACCGGTGGCCAGATCGCTGCTGCCTAAGCTTAGATTGCCTTCAACGCTGCGCCAGTACACGGTTTTATCGCTGGCGACAGCATAGCTATCGCCATCCATGCTCACGGCTAGGTCACGTAGCTCATCAGTAAATAGCTGGCTGCTGCGTGCGCTGCTTTGCATGGCTTTATCCAGGGCGAGCGTGGTCACTGTTTTACCGCTGGCGATTAAGAGGCGGCGCTGGCCTGCTGCAAAGCTCAGCGCGGCGACATTGCTCCAATCGCCACTTAAATGGCTAAGCACTTGGCCTTTTTGTAAATCCACAATACTGACCTGCCCATAGGCGGCAATGGCAGCAAAGCGGCCAGCTAGCGCAATGGCCTGTGCGCCGCTTAGCTTGAGTGGCAACTGGCGTATGGATTGCAGGGTTTTAGGATCAAGCTGCCATAGCGTATTGGATTGATCATCCCAAGCGACAGTTTGTCCGTCATTGGCGGCAATGAGGCTAAAGCCTTTATGCAGGCAGCGTGGGCTGAGGGCTAAGTTGCGATAGCTGGCACTGCTCAGGGCAGGATCGAGCGATACCTGAAACACGCCTTCGCTACCGCTGGTATCGCAGACACGGCTGTTGCTGCTTTCTGCCTTACCATTTTTGATAAGCAGCAGTGCTTCCTTGCCATCTTTGAGTAGGGCAACGCCTGCCAAGCCCTTACCTGCGGGCAGGGGCAGTGGTTTTTCTGTGGATGGCGGGCCGGTGACGGTGGACGCTGCAGAAACGGTATCGACCATCAAGAGGGTAGCAACCGTTTTTTCTAAAGCGCCTCGAATCCAAGTTCCGGCAGCGCTTAAGCTGGCGTCTAGTGCGGGAATCAGATCGATTTCCTTGCTGCTGCCTGCTAGGGCCGCATCAAATAAATAGACGCGATTGCTATCGGTATTGCTCAGCACAACGCTGCCACGGCTGACGAGTTGGCGGGTTTCATCCACGCCACCTTGCCAGCTCGCTACATCGGCTGTACTGCTGATGCTGGTTTTAGGCAGCGTTACCACTGGCTGAGCAATGCCTTGCGCCTTAATCGCGAGTGCTTGGTTTTGTAGCGCGGCAAGGGCGAGTGGATAATTGGCGATGGCTTTGGCAAAGCCTGTTTCCAGCTCGCCATTGGCAAGCTTAGCTAGGTTTTCATTCCAGCCATTACCCAGTAGTGTTTTGAGCGTGCTCTGGCCGTTGGCGGTGTTTTTGCCAGCTTCAGAAATCAGTAAGCTGAGGCGTTTGTTTTGCACATCGCGCTCTTCAAATAGCACAAACTGGCGGGCATCGGGTTTAAGCGTGCTGCTATCGGCTGAATACACGATGGCCGAATCGCCCTCATCACATTGCCAGTTTAGATTGCTGTCTAGGCAGCTGACTTGGTAATTCGTATTGATTTGGCCGCTATGGTTGGACGTGTCCCCCGGAGCATCCCCCGAATTGCCGCCCCCGCAAGCGCTTAAAGCCGCAGCAATTAAGGAAGAAAGAAGCGTGGTTTGAAAGCGCATGATTGTTCTCATTTATATATTGTCAGGGGTACGGAGTGCATGTCCGCGAATCGTCTTGCTGAGCTAAACCTTGAACCACAGAGAACACAGAGAACACAGAGAACACAGAGAACACAGAGAACACAGAGAACACAGAGAACACAGAGAACACAGAGGGCCACAGCGTTTCACAGAGAAAACAGGCTTGTTTTTTGTTTGGTAGCTTGATTAAAAAGCTAAAAAATGAGCTGAAATGTGATTTGCAAAGTGTTTGGTGTTAACTAAGAAGCACCTGCGTCGTTACATTTCCCTCTGTGGAACTCTGTGCTCTTCGTGTTCTCTGTGGTTCAAGGTTTAGCTCACACTAAGTATTACTCTCCCGTCAGCGAATGCAGCTGTCCTTGCCGGTCTACCACTACGGCATGGGCTCCTGCTGGCAGGCGGGTGTGGCTGTCTACTAATAACGAAGTGCTGTAAATGCCGCTGAGTAAGGCGCTGGCTGAAACCACGCTGGCCGAGATATAAGCCGCATCGCTGGCAGCGTTAACCACATGCGATACATCGCCATCGCTCCATTGATTGCGGCGGGCGTAATGCGCGGAGGTGGTTAAGGCTTGGTTTTCTAAGTCCATACCAAACAGCAGTTGCTCGCTGGCGAGCGGATTGGGGATTGCTGCAATAAAGCGTGATCCATCAGGCTTTTTGCCGATGGCCGCCATATCCCCGCCAAAATTGATCAGCGCAGAGTGCAGCCCCGCTGCCCGTACGAGGCTGGCGGCCTCGTCAACGGCAAATTCTTTAATCACGCCACCTAAATCAAACTGGGTTTGCGGGTGATTAAATTGCAAAGTATTGCCATCAATTTGCCATGCCGTGATTCCCACATAGCTGCTGGCCTCGTGACGGATGGCATCGGCCTCGCTGCGAGATTGGGCTAGCCGCATCGCCTTGCTATAGCTGCCAACGGTGATATCAAATGCACCAGATGCACTGTGTTGCCTGACCCGCTGCAAAATGGCGAGTAATTCTTGGTCTAGCAAGATGCTTTGCTTTTCACGATTGTTGATGGTATTGTTAAGCAAAGAGTCATCTGAATGAAAGTTATAGCGCTGTACCAGCTCCGCTACGCGTGTCTCAATGGCATTCGCCAACTGCTTTGCCTGTGACTCAGAGGCGTCATAAAACATCAGCTCACACTCTGTGGTCATAGCTGAAAAACGATGTTTAATCATGGCGCTCCTCCTCTGAGATGCTTATAAAACGGTGATACATGGCGGATGGAACCCAATTTAGAGGTGTAGGGTGGGCAAGTGCCCACGCAGTGCATCCAGGGCAAAAAACTCGCCCATCCTACAAACGACAAAACACATGTAGGGGCACGGCATGCCGTGCCCTTAAGATCAATAACTGTAAGTTAAGCCCGTAGTCAGCGTGGTGGCTTCAAAGCCGTTGCTTTGCTTATACAGGCTGGCACTGGCATTAAAAGACCAATCGTGCGAGGCGCGGTATTGCACGCCCAGCTGATAAGTTTGGGCATTAAAATTACCCAGTCTTGCATCGTTTGAGCCTAAGCCTGTCGCTGCAAATGTGTTTTGCGTATCACGATAGCCGCGGTAAAAATCAGCGGCAGTTTGGGTGTAGGCACGCAGCCCCAGGTGGGTGCGCCATGCCTCGTTTAGATCGGCATAAACCTTGATTTCGGCGGTGTGGCCGCTGATGCCCCAGTCGTCGCTGTAAAAGCGATACCAAGCATTGCTGGTAAAGGTGGCGTTCCAGTTTTTAACCCAACGCAAAGCCAAACCGCCGCTGCTGCGCTGATCGGGGCGCAGCTCTGATGTCAGTGTGTGCTGGTTTAATAAATCGCTACGCACAATTTTTAGGTAATGATTGCTTAAGTAGCCACTGTCTTTGCCGGTATACAGGCTTGCTTCTAGCGTACTGCTGGCATCTAACACCTGATTAATTCCGACCTGAAAGTTGATAACTTTGCTGTCTTCATCCTGAGCGTTATTGGTATAGGCAGTAGCCACTGAGGTGTTTTGCATCAGCCCAAGGCCAATGGTGTAAGAGCGATTATGCAGCTCGTCGTGCCAGAGCTGGGCCTGGCCGGATAGCTCGTAGCTGCTAAAATCAGGCTCGACTGAGCGGGCAATCCCTAGCGTGTATTCATTACGTGTTTCATCACGAATTACCAAGCTGGCGGATTGCGAGTTTCTGACTTCATCCGCAACGTGGGCCTTGCCCTCTACCCATTCATTGGCATGGCCTGGCTTGGCCACCCACATTGGCGTTGCGCCAGAAATAGCGTCGTAGCCAAAATCCAGTTTCAGTGTGTAATCGGTGCCAAAGTCTTTTTCAATGGCGACTTCAGCCATTTTTACGCCGATGCGATCATCTGCTTCTTGGTACTGAGTGGCTTGGAAAGAAACGCTGTTTTCTGCCACGGCCCAAGGAGCGAGCAGGGCGGCGAGTAAGGGAATGGAGTGTTTTTTCATGGATTAATTGCAGCCGCAGCCGCCTCCTCCTACACCTGTTCCGCCCTTGATGGCTTCTTTGGATGTGTAAACGTGGCTATCAATTTTTGCCAGCGCAGGCACAGGGCCGCCCGGCTTCATGGTTTCTTTGGCTAGGCGGGCTTTTTCCCAAGGCTGCACGGTGGTGCAGGCGCTTAGCATGGCGGCAGCTAAAATAATCAGGCGCATCTTAATTCCCCAGTTTTTGCAGATCGGTTTCGATGATCTGGTCAATATCGGGCATTGCACCAAAGTGAATGCTGGCTACCTTGCCGTCTTTCAGTAGATAAAGTGCCGGAAAGCCTTTGGGCTTAAACAGGCGTACTAGGCTTTGGTCGATATCGTTGCTTACCCGGAAATTCAGTGCGCCCTTGGCCTGTAATTCTTTTTGAAAAGCGCTTGCGGCGGCGAGAGTATCGTCGGCGTCCACGCCCATGATTTCTACTGCTTTTTTATCGATACGGCTGTTGAGTGCCGAAATCAGCGGGATCTCTTTACGGCATGAGCTGCACCACTCAGCAAAGAAATCCACCACGGTTATTTTGCCGTGGTCTACGCCTAGCTTGTTTAGCACGGTGGGGTCGACTGAATCCCCTACTTTGTAGGCGTGGGTGCTACTGCAAATAAATGCCAGCAGCAACGATGCAAGGGTGCGAGTCATAAGGTAATCCTTCCTTTCGAAGGTGAAGAATGATATTTATTCTCATTCGCCATAGCAAGAAAATATTTCATTGGCATGATCAGGTGAAATATTTATTGCAGTGCTACTTATTTAGCATGAGGGGCTTGCTAACGATGGAGGTCTGATATTTATTGGCTTGCTGCGATATTTGTGCACCGTAAACGATCACTTTATTTTGCGGTGCATCATTTTGGCGCTAACTAAAATAGTGAGTCTTTTTTACATCACATTGCGTGAATTGAAGGGTAAACTGCATAAAAAACATAAATATTACTATTTTTGTCAGTAAAAAGCGTATTTATGGATTTTTTTTGTAATTATTTTGCAGCGTTTTTTGCTGAAAATAAAAGCGGTGAAAGTTTTCGTTAAGCTAGGCGCTGCTTTACCGTGTGGTGAGATGGATTTTATATCTACAGATTACGGCATGATTATTGCTAATAATTAAAACTCTATCTGCCTCGTTGAGCACATCATGCTGCGCATTCTTCTTATCAACGAAAAGCCCCAGTTTTCCACAGAAATACGCCAAGCCTTGTTGGGTGGGGCTTATCTTTTACTGGAATTAACTGCTAGCGCGGCTGTGGTTGAGGAAGCGGCTAAGTGGCAGGCAGATTTAATCATTATTGATTGTTTTTCTCCTTCTCAAGCTCTTTTACAGCAGCTAAATCTTATTGATAAAGCAAAATTAATGTTTGCAAGCAGCAAGGATGAGCAAGCAATTAGTCATATTATAAAAATAAATGTAAATAACTATGTAATTAATGGCGCAGAAGAACTAACTGCTCAGATGGCGATAGCGATCGCACATTACACGCAAAATAAAGAATTACAGCAGCGTATCGCCCTACTTGAGCAGCAATTAGCCGATAGAAAAATCATTGATAAGGCCAAAGGTTTGCTGATGGTTAAGCGGCAATTAAGTGAGGCCGATGCTTATGACACCCTGCGCCGCCAAGCCATGAAACAAGGCCTTAAGCTGGGCGAGGTAGCAAGGCAAATTCTGCTGATGGCGGATGTGCTGGGTTAGGCTCTGTTGGCGTTTTCCGCCTCAGCGCAATTGTGAATGAAACATCAACAGGCGCTAGGTTATTGGCCGAAAAAAAGCCGACCCTTATCAGGTCGGCTTTTGCTTAAGTCAAAAGTCTTAGCCAACAAACTGACGGGCATTACGGAACATACGCATCCATGCGCCGTCATCCGCCCAATCGCTTGGGTGCCATGAGTTCTGCACGGTGCGGAATACGCGTTCTGGGTGCGGCATCATAATGCTGAAGCGGCCGTCCAAGGTGGTGACACCGGCAATCCCCTGTGGGCTGCCATTTGGATTAGCTGGGTAAGCTTCGGTGGTTTTACCGTGGCTATCCACATAGCGCATGGCAACCAGTGCCTTACTGATATCGCCTTGCTGGCTAAAGTTGGCAAAACCTTCGCCGTGTGAAATCACCACCGGCATACGGCTGCCAGCCATTTCGCTGAAGAAGAGCGATGGGGATTTTGTCAGCTCAGCCATCACCAAACGTGCTTCAAACTGCTCGCTTTGGTTACGGGTGAATTTAGGCCAGTGCTCAGCGCCTGGGATAATGCCGGAGAGATTCGCCATCATCTGGCAGCCATTACACACACCTAAACCAAAGGTATCGCTTCTGCCAAAGAAGGCTTCAAACTGCGCGCGGGCTGCAGCATTAAACAGAATTGATTTAGCCCAACCTTCGCCAGCGCCCAGTACATCGCCGTAGCTAAAGCCACCGCAGGCGGCCAAGCCCTGGAAGTTTGCCAGTTGGACGCGGCCAGAAATGACATCGCTCATATGCACGTCAACGGCGGTAAAGCCAGCGCGGGTAAAGGCGGCGGCCATTTCTACGTGGCCATTTACACCCTGCTCACGCAGTACGGCGATTTTTGGGCGAATGCCGGTGGCAATAAAGGGCGCAGCGATGTCGATGTTTTGATCAAAGCTCAGCTTGGCGAATAAGCCTTTCTCGTGCTTATCGCTAAGGCGTGCATATTCGGCATCGGCACCGGCTGGATTGTCGCGTAGACGCTGAATGCGCCAGCTGGTTTCCGACCACGCTTTGTGCAGATCAATGCGTGATTCTTCAAGCACTAAGCGGTTACGCGCTTTAATCTTGAGTTTGTCATCGTGGTTGGTATTGCCAATCACATGCAGCTCGGAGCGGATATCCACATTGGCAAAGGCGGCGATCACGCTGGCGGTATCTGAGCGTTTGACCTGCAATACCGCACCCAGCTCTTCATTAAATAACACGCCCATAACGCGTGCGTTGGCATCGCGCACCACGTCTTCCGCAGTGATTTCATCTTGCTGACGTTGACGACGACGACGTTCGATACACAGCTCATCAATTTCTAGAGTCACGCCCACATGGCTGGCAAACATCATCTCGCTGATCGTGGCAAATAGGCCGCCATCAGAGCGATCGTGATAGGCCAAGAGCTTGCCTTCTGCATTCAGCTGTTGCACGGTTTCAAAGAATGATTTGAGGTGCGGAACATTCACAATATCGGGTGCTGAATTGCCGATTTGCTTGTAAACCTGCGCCAGTGCAGAGCCGCCTAGGCGGCACTTGCCATCGCCCAAGTCGATCAGAATCAGATCGGTATCTACTCCGGTTTTTAGCTCTGGAGTCAGTGTTTTACGAACATCTGTAACCGGTGCAAAGGCAGAAATCACTAAGGAAAGCGGTGCAACGACTTGCTTTGCCTTGCCCGCTTCATCCCATACGGTTTTCATGGAGAGCGAATCTTTACCTACTGGAATCGATACGCCCAGCTCGCGGCATAGCTCTAAGCCAACCGCTTCTACGGTGTCATAAAGATTAGCGTCTTCACCCGCGTGGCCAGCAGGGGCCATCCAGTTTGCCGAAAGTTTAACGTCGGATAGCTGACGAATCGGTGCAGCGGCAATATTGGTCAGCGCTTCACCCACCGCCATACGGCCAGAAGCTGGGCCAGAAATCAGCGCCAACGGGGTGCGCTCGCCCATAGACATGGCTTCGCCAAGATAGGAATCGTAAGCCATCGCGGTAACCGCCACGTCGGCCACCGGCACTTGCCAAGGGCCAACCATCTGGTCGCGAGCAGTAAAACCGCCCACGGTGCGATCGCCAATATTAATCAGGAACGATTTATCGGCAACCGATGGCAAGCGCAGTACGCGGTAAGCGGCTTCTTTTAGCTCCAAGTCGGACGCGTCAAAAGCAATCAGCTCAGGCGTAATCCGGCTCACGTCGCGCGTTATTTTAGGTGGTTTGCCGAGTAAGACATTCATCGGCATATCGACAGGCTTGTTGTCGAAATGATCGTCGGCCAGTACCAGTTGCTTTTCGTCGGTGACACGGCCTACCACGGCAAAGGGGCAGCGCTCGCGCTCGCAAATCGCTTCAAACGCTAGCAAATCTTTAGGATCAATTGCCAGCACATAACGTTCTTGGCTTTCGTTCGACCAGATTTCCTTAGGCGCCATGCCTTTTTCTTCGATATTGACTTTACGCAGATTAAACACCGCGCCTTGGCCCGCATCGTTTACCAGCTCTGGGAAGGCATTAGAAATACCGCCTGCGCCCACGTCGTGAATCGACAACACGGGGTTATTTGTACCCAGCTGCCAGCAACGATCGATCACTTCTTGTGCACGGCGTTGGATTTCTGGGTTGCCGCGCTGTACTGAATCAAAATCCAGATTGGCCGCATTATCACCCGTCGCCATCGAGCTGGCCGCGCTGCCGCCCATACCAATCAACATGCCGGGGCCGCCAATTTGGATGAGGAGCGAGCCATCTGGCAGGCCGTTTTTCTTAACGTGCAGCGCGCTGATATTGCCCAAACCACCGGCAATCATGATTGGCTTATGGTAGCCACGGCGCTCGCCGTTTAGGTCTTCTTCAAAGGTACGGAAGTAACCACAGATATTTGGGCGGCCAAATTCATTATTAAATGCCGCCGCGCCAATCGGGCCTTCGATCATAATATCCAGCGCGCTAGCAATGCGATCAGGCTTGCCGTAAGGCTGATCTTCCCAAGGCTGCTCGGCACCCGGAATATTTAAGTTAGATACGGTAAAGCCAGCCAAACCGGCTTTAGGCTTAGAGCCACGGCCGGTTGCGCCTTCATCGCGAATCTCACCACCCGAGCCAGTTGCGGCTCCTGCAAATGGGGAAATAGCGGTTGGGTGGTTATGCGTTTCCACCTTCATCAAAATATGGGTTTGTTCGGTGTTGAATGCGTATTCAGCACTGCCTGCCTGTGGATAAAAGCGGCCGATTTCTGCGCCTTCAATCACCGAGGAGTTATCCGAATAAGCCACCACCGTGCCTGCCGGCGCGGCCTTGTGCGTTTCGCGGATCATGCCAAATAAGCTGTAATCTTGTTTTTGGCCGTCGATAATAAAATCGGCGTTAAAAATCTTGTGGCGGCAGTGCTCAGAATTAGCCTGCGCAAACATGGTTAGCTCAACATCGCTTGGATTGCGGCCCAGCTTATTAAAGTTGTCTACCAGATAATCAATTTCATCATCGCTCAATGCCAGGCCAAATTCGCTATTGGCCTTCAGCAGAGCGGCTTTACCACCACCGAGGATATCCACAGTCAGCAAAGGCTTAGGCTCAAAGTGGCGGAACAGCTCATTGCTTGCTTCTAAGCTACTGAAAACTTCCTCAGTCATCCGGTCGTGGATCAGGGGCAAGAGCAGATTGCGCTCGGCGTTGGATAAAGCTTCACCATTACTCTTGCTGACATAAAACACTATGCCGCGTTCGATACGGGCAATGTTGGTCAAGCCGCAGTGCAGGGCGATATCGGTGGCTTTAGACGACCAAGGAGAAATTGTCCCCAAGCGTGGCAAGACCATAATCAAGCTGCCTGCAGCTAGCTCTGGCTTGGCTGGTTCGCCGTAATGCAGAATTTTGCTGAGGATAGCCTGCTCGCCATCACTGAGCGGCGCACTGAGCTCGCAAAAGTGCCAATACTCAGCATAAATGCGGGCTGTGACGCCATGAGTGGCTAGGGCGGCGGTCAGTTTTTCGACCCGGAAAGATGAAAGCGCGGTACCGCCGCGCAATTGGAGAACGTCAGCCATGTCTTTGATCTTGTCTGGAAAGCCTCGGGAAGTCGTAATGATACCCAAAAACGACCTGATTTGCCTTGAATATCGGCGACTGATTGCTAACTATGTGGAATTTTTAGCAGGGTAGACTGACGAAGTAAAGCATTTATCTTGCTTTTACTTACTGTTAGTTTTTATTAATATTTATATATTCTGAATTAATTAATAGGCATTAAGGCGCTCTAATCAATGAGTTTGTTTGAAATGTAACAAAGCCCAGCATTGAGGCTGGGCTTTGTATATGGGCAAATGTTTGCCGTGGTTTTAGAACTTGTAGCTACCACTCATGTAGAAAGAACGCATCATTGGGTCTGTGTAACGTGGGTCGTAGCCATTTTGGTGGCCATTACCCGTACGCAAGCTCATTGGTGGTTCAGTATTTAAGATGTTTTTAACACCCGCACGAATTTCAAATGCTTTATTGATGTTGTAAGTACCTTGCCAATCCATGGTGGTGTAGCTTGGTACATCCAAGGTAATCAGCTCATTTTTACCAGTGGCTAAATTACGTACAGATGCGGTTGTATCACCATAGCCTGAGCGGAAGCTGATAGTAAGCGCATTATTGAATGCACCTGTTTTTAGCGCTGTCGTTAGTTTGATGATATTGCGGAACGATACGGCATTGTTTTCACCAGTATGGCCTAGGCTATCTGTCCAATCGTTATCTGTACCTGCACGAGTGTAGGATGAATCAATTAGATAAGTCCCGGATAAAGTGCCTGATAAGGTGCCAAAATCAAACTTGTAATTACCGTTGAAATCCCAGTCGATACCTTGAGTATGAGATTGGCCAATATTCATGGACATGCTCTTAAATGCCCAGTACATATCGCCAGTACCTGCTTCTGCGCTAGGCGTAAATAAGCTGGCGTATTTCGCTGGATCGCTAAAAGCTAGCTCTTGGCTAACTGCCGACACTTGGTTAGTGATGGTTACATCCCAAAGATCTGCACCAAATGAGAAGTTGGATGTTGGTTCAAAGCGGAAACCAATGGTGTATTGCTCTGACTCTTCAGGTTTTAGGCTTTGATTACCACCTTTAAGCATATCGTATGCAGAGATCGTTGCTGGCTTGCAGTATGGAGTATTAGGAAATGGACAAGTATTCGTTTGAGTTACCCCAAATGCTACCAAAGGCTGTGCAATATCTAGCATATCTGGCGCTTTAAAGCCGGTACCAATCGAGCCTCGAATCAGCAAAGATTTGGTTGGCTGATAGCGGGCAGATAGCTTGTAGGTGCTTGCTGCCATGTCTTCGCCCATGGTGCTGCCGGTAAGACCATTGTCAATTTTATTGATATTGTCGTAACGCAATGCCGCGCTTACTTCAAGATCGCTTACGATTGGCATCAATAATTCTGCAGATAGGCCATAGGTGGCGCGATGCATATCGTAAGCAGGGATATCATTAAAGGCATAGATTTTGCCGTTAGCAGAAGGGGATTGCTCGTAACGATAATCTCGGTAGTCCGCTCCCAGCCCAATGCTGGCGGCACCACCTGAAAGAGTAAATACTTCACTAGAAGCTTTGGCATCGATGCCTTTTAGCGTGGTGGATGCGGTGCGAACGGAGCCATTAAAAAGAGAATTTTTAATTAATTGCTTAGTGGCATCAGATTGTGAGCCAATCGGCGCGAATGGATCGAAAGATCCTTTTGCTAACATATCGCGGAATTCCGTATCTTTCATATAGCCGCCGACATAACGCTCTTCTAGCTCATTGCGGGACCATGTTAAAGCGGTATTCCAACTCCAGCCTAGTAATTCCCCTTCGGCGCCAGCAACAAAGTGGTTAGAGTCTGTCAGCGTCTGAGTATCACGTGTGCCCCAATCGTAGGTACGGTAGGTAACACCCACTTTTTTTACATCTAGATCCTGCGCAGCAGTGAGGTATGGCTTGATAGATTGGGTGTAATAAGGCGATGTTTTATCAAAATTAATTGATACAGCATTCGGTGCAATACGAGCGGTCAGGTCGTAGCGTGATAGCGCGATATCGCCAAAGAACTTGAGGTTATCGTTTACTTTGAACTGAGTATTAGCAAATAAGCTGTCACGTTTTGATTCTGGATAGATTTCAATGGTATTTACAAAGTCAAAACCACATGCATCTTGAGTGGTTAAACTTGGTACGTTTAATTCACCACAATTGCCGTTTTTTTTCAGGGCGGGGTTAAATGTTTTATTAGGATTGGTTTTTGAATCTTTAAATTGAACCGTTGCATTACCAGCAATAGAGGATGGGCTAGTTTTATCAAAAATATAATTATTGCCGTTGTAGCTCACTGGCACATAAGCCGTTTTAGCAAAGTCACGATCTTTAGCTTTGAGCGGAGTTTGTTCGTCGTGGCGATATGAAATCAAAGCATTAAAGCCATCGTCATCCAGATTGCCAAAGCCGTAGGTTAATGATGTATTCCAAGAAGACCCGCCGCCTGATTGCTGAGGTGCATTGTAGCTCGCATCAATTTGACCACCTTGCATGTTTTTCTTGGTGATAAAGTTAATTACACCAGCGATAGCATCTGAGCCATAAACCGCTGAAGCACCATCGGTAAGTACCTCAATGCGCTCAATCGCACTCATTGGGATGGCGTTTAAGTTAACGGTACTGCCCGAACCTTGTGGAGCTACACGGCGGCCATTGAGCAATACCAAGGTATAAGACTGACCAATATCGTGCAGTGAAGCAAATACGCTACCACCTGAGTTAGTTCCATTCGCGGTTGCTGCAACTTGAAAGCCTTGCATGGCAGGTATGTTTTGCAGCAATTCAGCAACATTTGTGGCTCCTGATCGAACAATTTCTTCTTTGGAGATTTGCTGAACCGGCAAAGCGCCTTCTTTAACGATGCGCTTAATGCTGGAGCCCGTTACTTCAACGCGTTGTACTTTATTTGGTGAGTCTTCGGCTACTGCAAAAGACACATAGCTGATGCTCGCTAGCGCGAGCGCTAAGGCTTTGATTGGGAATTTCATCTCTGATCCTAGGTAATGACTTTGCTTTTTTTTGAGACGCTTGTAAGTAAGCGATTAATCCGATCGTAACAATTACCCAGTAAATATTCCCGTTTTAAACGTAAGCGCTTGTTATTTGTTGCGCCTTTATGACAGTAGGAGCAATGAAGTGGCGTGGAGCGCCTGCTAATGCAGGCGTTTAGCTTGCTTGTGCTCTCTGTTTGGCCTTAGCAATTCCGCAATACAAGCAAAGTCCTCGCTGTTTTCGCTGGGTGAATGCTTCTAAACTCTTTGTGCGCTATTGAGTGCGATGTTTTTAAAAAAACCATAGAGACGGGGAGACAAGATGACGCAGCCAGCGGGTGCACAATTGCAGCTAAAGTGGGAATGCCTGACCAATCATTACGAGGGAGATCACTTTTTAGCCGAGCTTACTATTACTAATCTTTCTGATGTGGCGTTAACTGGGCAAGATTGGGCGCTGTGTTTTAATAGCTGCCGCAAGATTAAGCCGGAAAGCGTGCAAGGTGGTTTTTGCGTTGAGCATGTGAATGGCGATCTTTCCCGTTTTATCCCTTCAGTAGAGTTTGCAGGTTTAGCGGCGGGCGAATCGGTGGTGATTCGCTATCAAGGTTTGCTATGGGTGATTAATGAAACGGACGCTCCGTTGGGTTTTTATATCGTTTATCAAAACGAAATAGCCGAAGTGATTGGCGATCCAGAGATCGTGCCTTTTAGCCGACCAGAGCAATGTAATCGCAGCCTTAGCGATCAAGTGCCGATTATGACGTCAGCATTGCGCTTTGAAGAAAATAAAGCGCTCACCCTGCTCGCAAGTCATACCGTGGGCAAGATTACCCCCACCCCCTTGGAAGCCAGCTGGGCCACGGGTGAATTTCTGATTACGGCGCGCACTTTGATTGTGCACAGCGTGCCTTTGGCTAAAGAGGCGGCGTTTTTGCGTGCAGCGCTGAGGGATGTCAGTGGGGTAGAGCTGCAAAGAGCCAGCACTGGCACGGGGATTACCCTAAAAATTGGCGCGATTAGCGTGGCAGAAAGTGGCGCGCCGCTAGAGGCATATCTATTAGAAATTAGCGCGGCGGGCATTGTCATTACCGGTGCTAGCCCAGCAGGGGTGATGAACGGGATTCAATCGCTGCGCCAGTTGCTACCGGTGGATAGCTACCAGAATCCACAAGTCGAGCTGGCGGTGCCATTGGGCCGAGTATTGGACGCACCACGCTTTGCTTATCGCGGCATGCACTTGGATGTGGGCCGTAATTTTGCGAGCAAAGAAACGGTGCTGCGCTTACTGGATTGCATGGCGCTGTATAAGCTAAATAAATTTCACTTTCACCTCACCGATGACGAGGGCTGGCGCTTAGAGATTCCATCTTTGCCCGAGCTGACTGAGCTTGGCTCCTTGCGTGGCTTTAGCGTGGGCGAAAAAACCAGTTTATTGCCTAGCTTTGGCTCGGGTGCTGAAGTGGCAGGATCAGCGGGGACGGGTTTTTATACTCGCGCCGAGTTTATCGAGATCTTGCAATTTGCCACCGCTCGCCATATTGAAGTGATCCCAGAAATCGACGTGCCAGGCCATGCCCGCGCCGCGATTAAGGCGATGGAATTGCGTTTCGAGCGCTTAAAAGCAGCGGGTGATTTGGCGGGGGCAGAAGAATATCTGCTGAATGATTTTAAAGATCAATCCAAGTATGAATCGGTGCAGCTCTGGCACGACAATGTGATGTGTATCGGTCAGGAATCTTGCTACCGCTTTATTGAAACGGTGTTGGTGGATATGAAAGCCATGTTTGCTGAGGCTGGCGCACCACTCACCACCATGCACACTGGCGGGGATGAAGTGCCGCATGGCGCGTGGGAAGGCTCGCCAATCTGCCAAGCCTTTATGCAAGAGCAGGGTATGGAGTCGATTCAAGCGCTGCAAAATTACTTTTTAGCGCGTTATCGCACTATTTTGCAAAAGCATAATCTGGTGTTTGGCGGCTGGGAAGAAATTGCGCTGTCTAAGCAAGACGGCAAGCATGGCCCCAATCCTGAGTTTATTGAGGCTAAATTTCAGACCTATATCTGGAACAATATTTGGGGCTGGGGGCAAGAAGACATTGCTTACCAATTAGCCAATGCGGGCTATCAGGTGGTGCTGTCGAACGTGACCAATCTTTACTTTGATTTGTCTTACGCCAAAGATCCACAAGAGCCGGGCTACTACTGGGGCGGCTTTATTGAAACGCGTGGTGCTTATGAGTTTTGCCCTTTGGATATTTACACTACGGCCACGGTTGATCTATTGGGCAAGCCATTAGATGTGGGCAAAGTGGCGCAAATGCAGCGTTTAACGCCAGCAGGTAAACAAAACGTATTGGGGATTCAGGGCCAATTGTGGGGCGAAAATACCCGCAATCAAGCGCGGGTTGAGTATCTGGCCATGCCACGGGTGATTGCCTTGGCAGAACGTGCTTGGGCGGCTGATCCGGCTTGGACCTTAATTACGAAAAAAGCGGAGCGTGATGCCAAAATGGATGCCGATTGGAACCAGTTTGCCAATCGCTTAGGCCAACGTGAATTGCCTCGCTTGGATGGCTTTTTAGGTGGTTATGGCTACCGTATCCCGCTGCCGGGCGTGCAATGCACAGATGGCTTAGTCGCTTTGAATGTGTCCGCTCCAGGCTTGGCTTTGCGTTATACCTTGGATGGCAGCGAGCCAACTGCCGCGTCCACGCTCTATACCGCGCCATTTGCGGCAAGCGGCGTAGTCAAAGCCGCGGCATTTAGCCGCAGTGGGCGTAAGAGTAGAACGGTTTAATGTAGGGTGGGCGAGGTTTTTGCCCACGCGTTTTTAGATCGCGGTATGGGCGGGTTTTAAGCCCGCCCTTACACCCGCCTATTTCGCCAGCGCAGCCTTTAGCAGCACTTCTATTTGCTGAACAATCGCTGCTTCTTTATCCGCGTCATATTGCTTAATGGCTGGGGTATGAATATGGCCAACTGGGATGTTTGCCCCGAGCTGATCGCGTAAACGCAGGCTGCGGTAGGAAATCTCATTGGATAAATAGCCGCCGCCCGATCCTTCTACCGAGACTTCTTTTGCCAATTCGGCTAAATTCTTTGGGCAAAACTCTTTTTGGCGCAGGCTGCTGATGATGCAGTTGTCATGCACGCTAAAGGGCTGTTGCACGGCTAACATTGCTTTGGCGGGCAGGCCAAACTCTACAAACTCGGCACCGGCCAAAGTTGATCCCTTTAGCAGGGGTAACACGGGATTTTTTAGCGTGCCGCCGGTTTTAATATTCAAATTATCCGGAAAATCAGCCGAGCGGCGCAGGCCTGGATAGCGTTCTAAATCAAAATCTTTACGCCCCATGCTGACGGTGACGATTAAGTCTACGGGCAATTTAAAATAGGGCGTAAGTAGATCTTCTACAAAACCGGCATCAAAATCGGCAAAGCGTACCGGTGCAATTGCGGTTTCAATTTGCGCTTGCTGGCCATTCACTTCTATAAACTTACCATCGAGCAGCAGCGCGGCTAGGCCAGATGGGTTGCTTTGATTAATGTTTCTATCCAGTAAAAATGGATCAAATCCCGTCAGCAGAATGCGTTTTACTCCATGGGTGTAGCGGATATCTTGAATGCCACGGCTGCTTTGCTCAAATAGGGCTAACCAGCTATTACGCTGCGTCGTATCAGCATCAAAGCCAATCTTGCCATCGCGGATTTGCTGAGTCATCGCAAGGCGAGCCCAGTAAAGTGGCCTATCGTCTGTGGTTTGCCGTGCTTGCTGGCGGGCATTACTCCAAAGCGCCTGCCCTGCACTGATTAACAGTGTATCGACTTCTTGGCTATTTTTTGCCGTGGCTAAGCCGCTGCCAAGTTTGCTGATTTGCGTCTCAAAAGGCGCTAGCAAATGTGGCATGGCCGACTGGGCCGCATCTAAGCGTTTTTCTTCCACACTGGCCGCAAGGCTATGGGCGCTAACAATCAGGCTAAGACAGAGGCTGGCCGCTTTTAATCTCATTTAAGTTTATCCGCTAGGGTCACTATTAAGTGCGAAAGCATAAGCTGATCGCTCATTTGATCGATATAAAAAAACGCCTAGGCTCACATACTGTTGTATGTAAGCGCCAGACGTTATTGTAGCGGCACGGCATGCCGTGCCCTTTAATCTAATTAAGCAGCTAAGCGTGCAGCAACTACATCCCAGTCAACTAGCTTCCAGAAACCTGTGAGGTAGTTAGGGCGGCTATTGCGGTAGTCGATGTAGTAAGCGTGTTCCCACACATCACAGGTCAACAGCGCTGTGTCAGCCGTTGTCAGTGGGGTGGCCGCTGCAGAAGTGTTCACGATTGCAAGTGTGCCATCGGCTTTCTTAACTAGCCATGTCCAGCCAGAGCCAAAGTTACCAGCCGCGGAAGCGTTGAAAGCTTCTTGAAACTTAGCAAACGAGCCCCATACGCTATCAATCGCCGCAGCTAAATCACCAGTAGGAGCGCGGTCAGCAGCGTCGCTATTTGGCTTGAAACCTAGCCAGAAAAAGGTGTGGTTCCAAACTTGCGCTGCATTGTTGAATAAACCACCAGCAGGGGCTTTTTTAACGATTTCTTCAAGCGACAATGATTCGTTATCAGTGCCTTTGATTAAATTGTTTAAATTGGTGATGTAGGTTTGATGATGTTTGCCGTAGTGATAAGACAGCGTTTCTGCTGACATAAATGGAGCAAGAGCATCTTGTGCGTAAGGCAATTCAGGCAGTTTGTGTTCCATCGTGATCTCCGATTGGGTATGTTTTTGGGCGCTAAACAACTTTGATTAAATATCGGGACTATCCCCACTAATTTCAAGTTCTGAGCGGGAGCTTAATTTTTATAATGGCAGTATTTTGCCAGCTTTCTGGCAAATTAAGTCGTTAATCTGTGCTAAATGATTGCACTACCTTTGATGCTTACAGTATGTTTGCAGTTGTTTTGCGCGCAAACTAGCCTATGTGGTAGAAACACTCGGTTTTGGGGCAGGCGGCTGCCTGTGGTATCTTTCGCCGTCTACAAAAAGTTGTCGGCAAGCTCGGCTTCAGGAATTTAAAAATGACTATTCTTGCACTTATTATTGCTCTGGCGCTGGAGCAGTTCCGGCCTTTATCTAATCGTAATTTATTCACTTTGGCTTTTGTGCGCCTTGCTAATCAATTGGAGCGTGGCCTTAATGCTGGCGAATATCGAAATGGCGTAGGCGCATGGCTGGTGTTGGTGTTGCCTTTGCTCGCCATCTCGTTTGCGGTGTATACCTTGTTGTGCCGCATCAATGTGGGCTTTGCTCTGTTTTGGAGCGTGGCGATACTTTACCTCACTATGGGCTTTCGCCAGTTTAGCCATGCGTTTTCAGGTATTTCCAAGGCCTTGCAGGCGGATGATTTAGACGCTGCACGCGCTTTGCTCTCGGATTGGAATGGCCAGCATGCCTCAGAAATGAGCGCCGATGAAGTGTCTAAAGTGGCCATCGAGCAAGGCTTGGCTGATTCTTATCGTTATGTGTTTGGTACGCTGTTTTGGTTTGTGGTGCTGGCGTGGTTGGTGGGGCCAGCAGGTGCGCTGCTCTACCGCGCGGCTAGTTTGTTGGCACAAAAATGGGGCCGCAGTTCAGGTCCATTTGGGCAGTTTGCCGTGACTGCGCTTGAAATTCTCGATTACTTGCCGGTACGTTTAACCGCCGCCAGCTTTGCCATTATGGGTAATTTTGAAGATGCCGTTTATTGCTGGCGCACCCAAGCTCAATCTTGGGCGGATTATATTGACGGCGTTTTATTATCGAGCGGAGCGGGGGCGATTGGTGTGCGTTTGGGCGACACTTTGCATCAAGATCACACGGTTAAATTTCGCCCTGAGCTAGGCGTTGGCGATGCCGCTACTCCCGATTACTTAGCCAGTGCCGTGGGCTTGATCTGGCGCACGGCTATTCTGTGGATTGCTATCGTACTGCTATTTAGCCTGGGGTCTTGGCTAGGAGCTGTTGCAGTTTTGTAAGCTTAGCTTGAGTTTATTCATAGGAGTCTTAAATGCCGAGCATTCAGATTGATCAAGCTGTTATAAATGTGAACAATATTTTTTGTGTGGCCCGTAATTATGTTGCGCATGCAGCGGAAATGGGCGCGAGTATTGGTACGGAGCCAGTGGTGTTTATCAAGCCTAATTCTGCCGTACGGCAATCTGGTGAAGCGCTACAACTGCCTGCTTGGTCTAAAGACGTGCACCACGAGGCCGAGCTGGTGGTGGCAATTGGCCGTGGCGGCAAGAATATTGCTGTTGAGGATGCACTACAGCATATCGCTGGTTATGCCCTAGGATTAGATTTAACCGCCCGCGATGTACAGGCTAAGGCTAAACAAAATGGCATGCCGTGGACTTTATCTAAAGGCTTTGATGGCGCAGCCGTGTTAACTAAATTTGTACCCGCCAGTGCTATCAGCAATCCATCTGCGGTGACGTTTTCTTTTGAAATTAATGATGAGATCAAGCAAGAGGCCGACACAAAGCTGATGGTTTTTGATGTTGCTACCTTGATTGCTTGGATTTCTAGCCGGTTTACTTTGCAAGTTGGTGATCTAATTTACACCGGCACGCCAGAAGGCGTCGGCCAGATCCAATCGGGAGATCGCTTAAGACTCAGCTTGGGTGAGCTAATCGATGAGGCATTTGTGGTGGCTTGATTGGCCAATATCTTGTAGGAGCGCTGCTTGCTGCGCCCTATTCAGCTATGGCGCAGCAAGCAGCGCCCCTACAAGTTAGCTCTATTTACGTTGATCATCTCAGATAAACAACAAAAAAATTGAGTAAGAAACATCATTAGGTCGATGTTTAAACCGCATCTAGGCTGGATAGATCCCAGCGTGGCTTCACTGCATAGCTTCCCGCCGCCGTTGCAAACTTCAGGCGTTGTGCGCCTGCAAATGCGATCATTGCGCCGTTGTCGGTACATAATTCGAGTGGCGGATAAAACACTTCAAAGCGGCGTTTTTTAGCGGCGGCATCTAAGCCCGCACGTAGCTGCTTATTGGCCCCAACTCCCCCTGCAATCACCAAGCGATTCATGCCGGTTTGCTTAAGCGCGGCTAAGCATTTTTTGCTAAGTACCTCCACCACCGCCTCTTGAAACGCCGCGCAAATATCGGCTTGCGTTTGCGGGTCTAGCTCGGCTTGCTTTTGAGCCAGTTGCAGTACGGCCGTTTTTAGCCCGCTAAAGCTAAAATCTAGATTACCTGAATGCAGCATGGGGCGCGGCAGGGTGAAGCGTTTTGCATCCCCTTGCTCGGCCAACTTAGATAGCGCTGGGCCACCGGGGTAGCCAAGGCCTAATAATTTAGCCGATTTATCAAAAGCCTCACCGGCGGCATCATCAACGGTTTCTCCTAGAATTTCGTACTGACCAATTCCACGTACGGCCATGAGCTGGGTGTGCCCACCCGACACCAATAGAGCAACAAAAGGAAACTCAGGGGCGGGTTTGGCAAGGAGCGGCGAAAGCAAATGCCCTTCTAGGTGGTGTACGGCGACCACAGGCTTGCCTAGAGAGAACGCCAGCGCATTGGCAACCGAAGCGCCTACCAGTAGCGCACCGGACAGCCCAGGCCCCGCGGTATAGGCAACGGCATCGATATCGGCTAGCGTTTTTCCTGATTCAGCCAAACAAGCCGAGGTGAGCGGCAGGGCGCGGCGAATATGATCGCGTGAGGCCAGCTCGGGTACTACGCCGCCGTATTCGGTGTGCATGGCAATTTGTGAATGGATTTGATGCGCCAGCAGCCCGCTATCGGTGTCGTAGAGCGCAATGCCGGTTTCGTCACAGGAAGATTCAATGCCTAATACCAGCATGCCAGCGTACTCAAAAAGTGATGTAATCCGCCATCTTAACGGCCTGATGCAATTATATAAAGTGCCATTTTTAAACGCAGCCAGAGTGCCTCTCCGTATATTTACCGTGAGCTGTTGCAGATTGGGCTTTGACATGTGGCTCTAGTTTATGGATAATGCTACGCCTTGATTGATGTAAACGATTCTGGTCTTTTTTTGAGATCATCGTAAAACAGGATTGCTCGATGCCTAACGTACGCGTAAAAGAAAATGAACCGTTTGAAGTTGCGATGCGTCGCTTCAAGCGTGCTGTTGAAAAAACTGGTTTGTTGACAGACCTTCGCTCGCGCGAATTCTACGAAAAGCCAACGGCTGAACGTAAACGCAAGCAAGCTGCTGCTGTAAAGCGTCAGCACAAGCGCCTGCGTAGCCAAACACTGCCACCAAAGCTCTACTAAGAGTTTTACAGCAGCGCATGCCGAAAGGTCGCCTAGAGCGGCCTTTTAGCATTTCTATTTCATTCACGGAGTGAATTTATGAGCCTAAGACTGCAAATCCAGAATGATATGAAAACCGCGATGAAAGCAAAAGAAGCTGATCGCCTTGGTACAATTCGTTTGTTGCTGGCCGCCATTAAACAGCGTGAAGTGGATGAGCGTATTGAGCTGGATGATTCGGCGGTGACCGCTGTGATTGAAAAAATGCTCAAGCAGCGCAAAGACAGTATTCAACAGTTTGAAGCGGCAAATCGCCAAGATTTGGCGGATAAAGAAAAGCAAGAAGTGCTGGTGTTGATTGAATATATGCCGCAGCAATGTTCTGCAGAAGAAATCGCCGCAGCCGTGGCAAGTGCAGTAGCCAACCATGGTAAAACCCCTGCAGCAATGGGTAAAATTATGGCGGAGCTAAAAGCCGCACTGGCAGGACGCGCCGATATGTCTGAAGTATCTAAGCTAGTTAAAGTGGCAATGGCTTAATTAATAGGCTTTGATTTGTGCATCAGAGCTAGAAAATCTGCATTTAATTCTTAGACTTAGATGTGGATTTTTAGTTGGTTTTTTGTTTTTTTGAATGGTCCATCAGGGTTGGAAAAACAACAAGATGGCAAAAATACCTGACGATTTTATCCAAGATTTACTGAATCGCGTCGATATTGTAGACGTGGTTGAGCGTTATTTGCCGCTGAAAAAAACCGGCCAGAATTACAGCGCCTGCTGCCCTTTTCATAAAGAAAAATCACCCTCGTTTACGGTGAGCCAAACTAAGCAGTTTTATCATTGCTTTGGTTGTGGTGCACACGGTTCGGCGGTGGGCTTTGTGATGGAGCATCAGGGTATGAGTTTTCCAGATGCAGTGCGGATGCTGGCGGAATCAGTCGGCATGCAAGTGCCGGTGAGCGACGCGCCCATCAGCGAAAAAGCCAAGGCCGCACCTGGTATTTATGACGTGCTTAAAACCGCCATGAATTATTATCGTGCCCAGCTTAAAACGGCACCGGCGGCCATTGAGTATTTAAAAAGCCGTGGGGTGGAAGGCCGTATCGCTGCACGTTTTGGCTTGGGATTTGCGCCAAGTAATGGGCAATCGCTTAAAGCCGTGTTTGCAGATTATGAGCATAATGCGGTCATTAAAGATGCAGGCTTGGTGGCGGAAGAAGAAAATACTCTGCGTCGCTATGATCGATTTCGCTCGCGGGTGTTGTTCCCAATTTTAAACCAGCGTAGCCAAGTGATTGGTTTTGGTGGCCGTATTATGGGCAATGGTGCGCCCAAGTACTTGAATTCGCCCGAAACGCCCGTATTTGAGAAGGGTAAGGAACTATATGGCTTACCACAGGCCAGAGCCGCGATCCGTGATCGTGGCCGAGTGCTGGTGGTTGAAGGCTATATGGATGTGGTGATGCTTAACCAGCATGGTGTGGAATACGCGGTGGCCTCCTTAGGCACGGCATGCACACCGGAACATATTCGTAAGCTATTAAAGCTGGCCGATGAGGTCTATTTTTGCTTTGATGGTGATAAAGCAGGCAAGAAAGCCGCGTGGCGGGCACTAGAAAATAGTTTAGAGCAACTGGTAGACGGTAAAAAACTGGCGTTCCTATTTTTGCCAGCCGAGCACGATCCTGATTCTTACGTACAAGAATTTGGTCAACAGCGCTTTGAAGTGGCGTTATTGCAAGATTCTGTGCCACTAGCACAGTTTTTACTGAAAGAATTATCTAGCCAAGTTCAGCTGGAAAGCGAAGAAGGGCGGGCTAAATTGATAGCTTTAGCCGCGCCAATGCTCGCTCAAGTAAAAGCACCGGCCTTTGGAATGATGATACGCAAGCGCTTGGCAGAGTTATCTCGCTTAGAAATGAGCGAATTAAGCACCGTTTTGGATGGTGGCCCTGTAAGATCTGTGCCGGAATATTTGCCCGCTGAAAGTTATCCAGGCGAATCGGCTCCAGAGCCTTACGGCCAGCCGTGGGCACAGCAAGTCGCTCAGCCAGAAAAACGAGCTTGGCAAGCCAATTGGCAGCCAAAAAGCAAGTGGAAAGGGCGGGCGGGTGAAAAAATCCCTGCTCACCAAATGCCAAGACCTGCACCCAGAGCCGTGCCAACCGGGCCGGTACATAAGTTGATTCAACTGGTGTTGGCGCATCCAGATTTAGCACGGCGCAGTGAGCCAGTATGGCAAACATGGCCAGAAACCGAAGCGGTAGGCTTGGCACAGGAGTTGCTTGATAAAATTTGTAATTATCCATTATTGGGTAGTTTGCAACTCGTGGAGTCATGGCAAGGAATGTTTGACTACGATGTACTACATCGTTTGCGTATTTCTGGCGGGGAGTACTTTGACAAGGCTTCTGAGGCCGAGCTTGAAGAGCAGCTGGCAGCAACGCTAAAAGCGGTAGAAGTCAGTGTGATTCGCCCGATGATGCAAGAGCGTTTTTATGCTCTGACCTATAAGCAAGCGAATGGTGGACTAACAGAGGGAGAAAAACTGGAGTTTGCAGCACTCGTATCTCACCGATAAACAGCGATTGAAAACGCACGACTGTTTGCTGCGCATACAAAGCGAATCCTAGCATTACCATGGGTAATAAGGGTTCTGGGCAGATAGCCATACGCAGTACAAATAGCTTAGCGTTTTGCAATAGCAGTAAGGTGGATGCACTTATGCCGAAGAGTTGTCATCAGTTTGTGATACAATCTACGGTTTTCCCGAACATACCTGAACTCGAGAGTCATGGCGGCAGATCAAGAAATCGACAAAGACGACCAAACGCAAGCTGATTTGCGTGAGGCCAATCGGCCCTCCGAGGAGAAGGCCGACCCCGAGCAACGTAAAGCGAAATTTAAAACGCTGATCGTGCTCGGTAAAGAGCGCGGCTATCTAACCTACGCCGAGATCAACGACCACCTGCCAGATGACATGCTGGATGCCGAACAAATCGAAGGCATCATCAGCATGATCAGTAATATGGGCATTCAGGTGTACGACGAAGCGCCGGACGTTGAGGATATGCTCATGTCCGACGCGGCGCCGTCTGTGCCCGATGAAGACGCTGCTGAAGAAGCAGAAGCAGCGCTATCTTCCGTCGACGCAGAGTTTGGTCGTACTACTGACCCAGTGCGCATGTATATGCGTGAAATGGGTACGGTAGAGCTCTTAACCCGTGAAGGCGAAATTGAAATCGCCAAACGGATTGAGGACGGTCTTAAGCACATGATCCAAGCGATCTCGGCTTGCCCTACTACTGTTGCCTATATTTTAGGCTTGGTAGAAAAAGGCTTGGCTGATGAGATCCGCATTGATGATGTGATCGACGGCTTTATTGATCCTAACGCAGACGAAAACACCCCACCGCCAATCGAAGTGATTGAAGCGGAAGCCGAGGATGCAGACGAAGCGGCAGAGATCGAAGAAGAAGGCGAGGAAGACGACGGTAGCGCAGCCGCTAAAGCCAATCTTGAGCTATTAAAAACTCAAGTGCGTGAGCATTTTGACATCGTGCGTGAGCACTTCGACAAAATGATCAAAGCGCTGGCTAAAGAAGGCGCGCACGGCAAAACTTATCTGGAGCATCAGCAAGCAATTGCTGGGATCTTCCTGATTACACGCTTTGGCGCTCGCCAAGTTGAATCGCTTTGCGATCAACTACGTGGCATGGTGGATGAAATCCGCAGCTGCGAACGTGAAATCATGGATATCTGTACCGTTCGGGTAAAAATGCCGCGTGATCACTTTATCAAAACCTTCCCAGGTCGTGAAACAGATACGGCATGGGTAGTGGATGAGATCAACTACGGGCACAAATACTCCGCTATTTTGGCGCGCTATCAGCATGCCATTATGGAAAAGCAACAAACTCTGGCTCAGCTGCAAGTTAATGCAATGATCCAGATTAAAGACTTAAAAGAAATCAACCGTCAGATGTCGACGGGTGAGGCTAAGGCTCGCCGTGCTAAGCGCGAAATGATTGAAGCCAACTTGCGACTGGTTATCTCGATTGCTAAGAAATACACCAATCGTGGTTTACAGTTCCTTGACTTGATTCAGGAAGGCAATATCGGCCTGATGAAAGCGGTAGATAAGTTTGAATATCGCCGTGGTTATAAGTTCTCGACTTACGCAACATGGTGGATTCGCCAAGCAATTACACGCTCGATTGCCGATCAAGCCCGTACTATCCGTATTCCGGTACACATGATCGAAACAATCAACAAGATGAACCGCATCCAGCGGCAAATCTTGCAGGAAACCGGTATTGAGCCGACTCCTGATGAGCTAGCTGAACGGATGGAAATGCCGGAAGACAAAATCCGCAAAATCCTCAAGATCGCTAAAGAACCGATCTCGATGGAAACGCCGATTGGTGACGACGACGATTCCCATTTGGGCGACTTTATTGAAGACGCAAACAATCTGGCTCCTGCTGAAGCCGCTATTTACGCAGGCTTGCGTGAAGCGACTAAGGAAGTGCTAGATACACTTACACCACGTGAAGCAAAAGTTCTGCGCATGCGCTTTGGTATTGATATGAATACCGATCACACGCTGGAAGAAGTGGGTAAGCAGTTTGATGTAACGCGTGAGCGTATCCGTCAGATCGAAGCTAAGGCCTTGCGTAAGCTTCGCCACCCGACTCGTTCAGAAAGACTGAAAAGTTTTGTTGAAAGTCAGGCAAGCGAAGGTTAGAATAGCGCCTCTTTTCGAGCTCGCTCGAAAATAAAAGAATGACGGGCCTGTAGCTCAGTTGGTTAGAGCAGAGGACTCATAATCCTTTGGTCGTCGGTTCAAGTCCGACCGGGCCCACCAAAAATCAAGGACTTAGCTTCGGCTGAGTCCTTTTTTTTTGCCTACTGTCAACCAAGTGTCAACCGCGCCAGAGGGTTCAAGTTGCGAACCTCTTGCAAATGCTCTGGTGACAGGTGGGCGTAGCGCATCGTCATCTTCAAATCACTGTGTCCCAGCACTCTTTGCAGCGTCAAAATATTTCCCCCATTCATCATGAAGTGGCTCGCGAAAGTGTGCCGCAGTACGTGCGTGAGTTGCCCAGCGGGAAGAGTAAGCCCAGATCGGTCTACGGCTTCTCTAAATGCGGAATAACAGTTCACAAATAGCCGTGCTCGCCCATCCTTGGCGAGCTGCTGAAGTTCGGCCTCTAGCTCCGCTGAAATCGGGATAGTGCGGTTTCTTCCGCTCTTTGTTACGGCATATTCAATTGCCCCTTGTCGAAGCTGCGTAGGCTTGAGCCCTTCTGCTTCGCTCCAACGTGCGCCTGTTGCTAGGCAAATCTGGCTTACGAGCAAGGTGTCAGGGTTGCTGCTTTCGGCCAGAGCGGCAAAAAGCAGCTTTATTTGATCATTAGCCAGAAAAGTTAATTCTTTCTCAACAATTTTAAAGCTGCGAATTTCAGATAATGGGTTTTCACTGCTCCAATGGTTCAATCGCTTCAGCTCATTGAACATGGCGCGTAAGTAGGCATGTTCACGATTGATGGCATTTGCTGAAATGCCTGTTTCAAGCCGTTTGGCTCGGTAGGCAGCAAAGTCATCTGCGGAAAATTGATCTGCTGTTGGGTTGCCGATGGCATTGATGAGCAAAAGTAAGCGAGAGTGGGTGTTCTTGCCTGCTCGTAGCTGCTGGCCGTGATTGACCCACCAAACTTCAAGTAATTCAGAAAGCTTCCGTGTATCGCGTTTTTTTGGCTGCCAATCAGGTTCTTGCTGAACTTGGCCTTTTACCCACGTTTCCCAAGCGAGCGCTTCAGCTTTCGTGGGAAATGTCTTGCGGTAACGTTTGAAACCACGTCCTCCGGGCTGAATATCGACTATCCAGCCGCCACCTTCATGTTTTTTGATCGCCATTTTTAAGAGGCTGTGAATTTAGGTGGGGCATCAGAGACGAAATCTTCATCATGACAGTCGTACTGGAATTCATTGTCAGTTTTCTTTTCTTGCAAGAATGAGATTATTTCTTGTTTACTCATATTGCTATGTTTGATTAAAGAATTTATTAGTGGCTCGGGCACCTTGCTCGTTTCTTTGACTACATGCTCAGAATCTATCCCTTCTTTTTGGCAATAATTTTCAAACTCAATTTTTAGCTTTAATAACTTTGTAGTCCACGGCATTTCTTCGCTTAAATCATGACGAAAACGGTCTGAGCTGGGCCGAATTTGTCCGATTGCTGGGTAAAGAATGCCGGTTGTTAGCCACAGCGCATACTCGGGCCAAGTTTTTGCGATGCTTTCCAGCATTTCAGCGCTTGGTTCTCTTCTTGCATGCCAAAAATTCTTCCAAATATTTCCACTGATTCCCGTGATCTGCTGCAGGTCAACATAGCGTGATCGATCACTAATTCGCACTTGGATTACAAGTTTTATTCGCTCAGTAATCGACATGGGTTGTGGCTGTTCTGCTACATGCTTGCCAGAAATTGGCGACTCGATCATAAAACCTCCTTGACGTGTCGTTATTGATATGTAAGAGTGTCGAAACGGCACTGATTCAGCGCTGCATATGTTCATATTACATGTTGTGGGGAGCAGTGCAAGATGGAAACTTTAGAAGTGCAAATGCCGCTTGTTTCACGCCAGCGTTTTGCAGATCTGGTTGGAGTCACGTTGGACACTGTTAATAAATGGTGTGACCGTGGCTATGCCCCAACTGTCCAAATGGGGCGTTGGTCCTTAATAAATTTAGCTCTTATAAATTCACGTTGTCTTGACAAGGAATTTAAGTCACTGGACACAAATATTGTGAGTCTTCGTGCTCATCGCGCTGATGCCACAGCCCGCAGCGCGTAAGCGCGAGGACTGCGGCAGCAGATGCAATGAGCGGTATTAGTAGTTTTATTTCGTTACCTTTAATTCACGTTTATTACCCATTTTTTCAAAAGGATTTCAGTCATGAGTGCCCCACAAGAAACCAAAGTTATTGTAAATAAAGCCCTTTTATGTGGACGAGTAAATGCAGTACGTAAGTCTGATGACACTGTTTATACGGAAGTTATTCTTCCTTCTGTAGATGAATACAGTCAACCTGCGACGATTGAAGTTCGCAGTAAAAAACGTCTTGGTCAAATTGGTGAAACTGTTCAAATCAATGTGAGCTGTGCCGGTTATCGCGGCAAGCCATTCAGCTATCAAGATAAAGAAACTGGCGAGCGTTTTACACGTCGCCCTGTTGTTAACTCTTATCTTGCAATTGAGGACTAGGACTAGAAATGGCCTCGTCTTCTGATTTCTTCCATCCAGAAAAAGTTCAGCAGCGACAAGCGGCTAGTAAAGCTGCTTTTGTTGACGGTGTACTGCAAAAAGTTCACTCATCGCTGCATCCATATCTGCGCAATAAATGGCAAGAGTTGCACGACACAGTGAACGAGCCAACAGCAAATCTTTGGCTTAGACAATATCGCGATTCGTTACGCACTATTCCATTTTCGCCAGATTTGTCGGCAGATGACGATGAATTAGGGCGCTTATCTAAAGTTCGCGCCGATGAAATGAAGCAAGTCTATGCAAAGGCAAGAGTTGGTTTTTCTGGCGGAACTATTACTGCATCGCAGAATGGTGATGGTGATTTTCAGTTTTTAGCTGGCTTGTGTGGCAAAGATGAATTTGATCAGATTGGCATTAAGCGCTTGTCATTAAAGATTAGTAGGGTGGCTGGGAAATCGGAAGAGTCGTCAGCAGCAGCTTTGATCAATCATGCTACGGATAAATATTCAGCAACAGTAAATGCTAAGCATCTAGAGGGGGCAGTATTGAGGCTTACCGATGCTGATTTCTGGAGACGGAATTTAAAAGTTAATCAAGTTCGCGCACTTGAACATGAACGGATTAGCTTTGGAATGGTCGGCAAATCGGCTGCATGTTATGTATCTGATGAACAGTTGCAGCGTTATCGCTCACAATGCCAGCGCAATTCACAAATGCTTGAAAACACGCTCGCTGTCAATGATTTGGGTGACGAATTCACGCTTTCTGATCTTGTCGCGAAGTCCGTTTCTAACCCAGAAATTCAAATTGCAGAAATCATGTGCCGTGTGTCTGGCATTGAAGAAATTGCCAGAAATTTGGGGTACGTCGGCTTATTCCTTACTGTTACATGCCCTTCAAAATTTCACTCACAAAAGCTTGATAAGACTGGTAAATATTCGTTTCAAAACATTAATTATGACGGTTCTAGTCCGCGTGATGCACAGGATTATCTTAGAGACACATGGTCGTTATTGCGAGCCGCACTATCAGATCAAAATGTTGATTTTTTCGGCATTCGTGTTGCTGAGCCACACCACGACGCTTGCCCACATTGGCACCTTCTCTTGTTTGTTCCTCGAAGAAAACGAGGTCTAACTGTTCGTTTGTTTCGTCGATATTTTCGTAGGATGGATAAACACGAGCCAATGGCTTGGAAGCACCGATTTACAGTGAAAGACATTGATTTTAACAAAGGCAGCGCAGCTGGGTATTTAATTAAATATTTATGCAAAAACGTGAATGGGCAAGGGATGACCGATTCACAAGGGTTGTTAGATGAAGATTTTGATTCCGGTCTTGATGTTGTCAATTCAGCTTTGCGTGTGAAAGCGTGGGCAAGCTGCTGGGGTATTCGTCAGTTTCAATTTGTGGGTGCCGCACCAGTCGGAGTCTGGCGGGAACTCAGACGAATAGACGGATTAACTAATGATGAATTTACAGCGGCTGCTGATGCGGCGGATAGCAACAATTGGGCTGAATTCACAAGAATTATGCAAATTGATCGCAAAGTTTTATTGAAGAAAGATTGTGGGTTAAATAAATATCGTGAGCCAGTGCAAAAAGTAAAAGGTTTAATTGACGTAGGAACTGGCGATTCGATTATCACGCGCGAACGCGAGTGGGAGTTGATTTTTGGTGGTGGTTCTGTTTTTGATCTTCCTCGGAATATTTTCAATAACTGTAGAAACGATGAAGTTATTAAATTAGTTGATAAAAAATATGAATTAGAAGTTGCTTTGACGCATAAATTGGCAGTTGAAAACAAATCAAAACCCGCTCGTACTAATTTTTTTTTGAAAAATAGTATAAATCCAATTTACTCGTTAATGCGTCAGTCGATGACTGGTGTCACATGAGCGCTGGTACAGTTGCAAATGTGCTGGTGTGCGTTCCCACTACAGCTACACCCACTCAAATTCAGCAGCAAATTTGTCCAAAAATTGGCAGCCAGCTTTATCAGCCACGCCAAACACAGGCGTATTTATTGGATAAATCACAACAAAGCAACTTTGAAGCTGCCTTTGCTCAATTCGATTATGGATATGCATCGGCTATTTGGGCTATGTCATTTTCAACAGTGATAAGCCTATATTTTGTTAGCCATGGAATTGGCTTAGTTATTGGCATGATTCGTCGTGGCTAATCGTAGTAAAGCGCGCTGAGCGTTTTCTCAGTATTTTAAATAAAGGATGAAAAATGAAATTACTTAAAAAAGCAGGATTGCTAGTCATTGCCGCTGTTTTGGCTCCAGTGACATTTGCTGCTGCAACAGGCCCAGATTTAACTGCTTTAACAAGCGCTGTTGATTTTGGTACTGTAATTACCGCTCTATTGGCAATCGCCGGAATGCTGGCTGGCGTTTATATCACAATCAAAGGTGCAAAAATTGTGATTGGTATGATTAAAGGCGGTTAATACCTGTTGATATTTAAAATTGGTGCGGCGAAAGTCGCATCAATTATTTGGAGTGCTTGAAATGACAATTAATCAGTTGTGGTATTTGTTTGTTTTTGCATGGGGTATTGTTTGTGCATGGGCTGTTGTGTCTGGTTTCAAAAATGCGTAAATATTTAATTTTAATATTTATTTTATTTTTTTCAGTAAATACATTTGCTGGGCTGGCACTCCCTGTTACTCCAATGCAAAGAGCAATTTCTGGTGCAGTCCAAATTAAAGCAGTTAAAAGAGGATTTGCAGTAAATGATCCAAGATATGGTGCGACACTTAATTCTATTTCTAGTAGCGTTGGTGGTGTTGCGGGTGCTACTGCCGCTGTCGTCGTTGGCGGTGCTATCACAGCCCCTGCATGGGCTACCGTGGCGATTGCTGCTGGCGTGGGGGCTGTGGTTACTATTGGAGTTACGCTGGCGATTAATGGAGTTGTAGATTGGTTATTCTCACCTGATCAAAAAGATGCTACCCCAATTACTCAAAAGAAAAAAATACAACCGGGCGGAACACCTCAAACAACTGGTGGATTAATTTCTGGCGGAGCCTATTGGAAAACAAACAATTACATGGCTGGAGATGCCATGTCTACAATCCAAGCCGCTTTTGCTGACACATACAACTCGACATATACAAATTTTACTACTTATAGTTTTTATCTAGATGGATGCGCTGCCGATTCTTCTACCACTTTCAACTGTATTGTGAAACGCGTTTCAAAAGCTGATGGTGCTACCACGAACTATTCAAATTTTCGTGCTTCATATTTTGCAGGTGGTGCCCCGCGTAATTGTCCTCAAGGGCAAGTGTCAAATGCAACTTCTTGTGTTGCACCTCAGACTGTTCCTGATAATGCACCAGATAATTTAAAGCTATCTGCACAGCAGGCAATTAATAATTTATCACCAGCTGAATTAGCAAAACCACTTTCGCCTGAAATTGTGGCACCACTTGCTGATAAGCTCTGGCGAGATTCGGCGGCCCAGCCGGGTTATGCAGGTCTGCCATACTTGGCTAATGATCCAATTACCGCGCAGGAGTTGGACGCATGGCGACAGCTCAACCCACAAAGCTGGCCGACAGTGCAGGATTTTGTCGCACCTCAGCCAGCAACAAACCAGCCTTGGACTATGCCAATTGCGCCAACGTCAACAACGCAAGATCCTAGCGGAAACCCATCACCAAATACCAACCCTGCAGCCAATAATCCGCTGCAAAACCTTGGTCCTGATCCAAATATTGGCTCTCCTAGTTTAGAAGCTACACCTACAGCGCAACAGATACTGCAACCGCTTTTGAATTTATTCCCTGATTTTCGTTCGTTTATTGTGCCATCGCATCAATCAGCATGCCCTAAACCATCGGTTGAAATCTTTGGACAGAATTATGTGATGGAGTCCCATTGCAAGATTTCTGAAGATCAGCGTTCTGCACTTCATTCTGTTATGGCTGCGGTTTGGATTTTGTCCGCTGCAATTATTATCTTAAAGGCATAAATATTATGTTTGGAATTGTGCTTTCAGCATTAAACATGGCTTTGAGTTTTATTCTACGATCAATAATTGTGAAATTTGTTATATTTTTTGCTTTATTTTTTGTTGTTACTGAATTTATACAGGTGTTAATTAGTTCTGGACTGTTGCCAAGTGCAAATGGCGTTAGCTCAGGATTGGCTGGTATTCCTTCGTCGGTTTGGTATTTCCTTGATCTATTTAATGTTACGGCGGGTATTCCAATAGTCTTATCTGCATATGTAACACGTTTTATAATTCGTCGAATTCCGGTGATTGGTTAATATGGCTATTAATGTTTATGCTGGTTTGCAGGGCTCAGGGAAGTCATTTGAAGTTGTTTCGTCCGTTATTTTAGAAGCCATTTTAAAAGGTCGTCGAGTAGTTACTAATGTTGCAGGAATTAATGAAGATAAAATTCATGAGTATTTAGTAAATAATAAAAATGCAGAGCCTGAAGCCCTTGGAAGTATCATTCATGTAACAAATGAAAGAATATCACAGGCTTGTTTTTTTCCAGATGAAGAAAAGCCAGATTTGGAATCTGTGGTCAAAGGTGGTGATTTAGTCGCTGTCGATGAAGCCTGGCGCTTTTGGGGAACGGACAATGGAAAACTAAGTCATGAACATATGCAGTATTTTAGAATGCACCGTCATTATGTACATCCCAGCACAGCAGTGGCGTGCGACGTTGTTTTGATGACCCAAGATGTCACGGGTCTACATCGTAGTGTTAAAAATGTAATTGAGTTTACATTTCGGATGCAAAAGCATAAAAGCCTTGGTTTCTCTAAAAGGTATCGTGTTGACATTTACGAAGGGTGGAAATTAAATAGCAAAACACGAATTGACAGCAGGCAGAAAACTTATGATCCAAAAATATTTCCATTGTATCAATCTTATACAGGTGGTCATGGCCAAGAAACGGTAATTGATAAACGCCAGAATATTTTTGGTAATAAAACGCTATGGGCATATGCGGTGTTTTTGATAATATTTATGTCTATATCTGGCATTTCAGCGTGGCGTTTTTTTCATCCACCTTCATCTGAAAAACCTATCGCGCTTAAAAACTCTCCTGCGACACCAATTTCTTCAGCGCCCTCTCCTATTCAAACCGAGGAAAAGCAGCTTTTTTCTGAAAGTTGGCGTGTTGTTGGGACATTTGAGTCTTACGGGGAGCGCTGGTCTGTAGTTGCAGACAATTCAGGCCGATTGCGTGTGGAATCGCCGAGTGTATTTCATGCCAATGATATTGCCATGACAGGTGAAATTGATGGCGAGCGAGTTACACGATTTTCTGGATCGCCTTTAAAAGCAGGTATTCAGGCTGAGGTGACAAAATGAAAAGAGTTTTTTTAATCATAATCTTGCTTTTGTCATCAGCGGTGAATTCAGCTCAATTAAAGCCTGTTAAATTCGATTTTCAACAGGTCAGTGTGGCCCAAGTTGTTGGACTCGTATATTTACAAGCATTACATCAGCAATATGTTATTTCGCCAGAAGTATTGCGCGATGAACGTGTTGTTTCTTTTCGATTTGAATCAGATAAAGGGGATTTACGCCAATTTTGGCGAGCTTTTCTTGATTCACTGGGCATTGCTGTAGAAACCCGTAATGGCATTGATTTTGTGTCAATTAAAAAACAAGAGGCTTCATTATTAAATCATGAGGTTTTTGTTTACCGGCCAAAGTATCGTTCATTGCCATACCTCGTTGATTTATTAAGCTCGGTATTTCGTAATGGTGCTTTTTCTGTTCAACGAGCCGTGAAAACTCAGCCCGGTGAGCAAACACCGGCTAATCCACCTCCTGCATCTGCTGCTGGTATGATTCAAAATCAACAGTCGGATATGCTTATTTTTGATGGTTCACCAGATGAAATACTGAAGTTAAAGCAGCTATTGGCACAGGTCGATATAGCTTCAGGTGAAGTCATGGTGAGTGGGATTATCTATGAAGTATCAACAACGAAAACAGATGGCTCTGCATTCTCATTAGCGCTAAATCTTTTGGGCGGGAAATTTTCGCTAAACTTAGGTGTAAAAACGCTTGAAAACTCAATTCAATTTAGTAACGCCACCATTGACGCGGTCGCCTCTGCATTATCAACAGATACACGATTTAAAATTGTTACGTCGCCAAGGCTGCGCGTCAGATCAGGGGCAAACTCACGCCTAATGGTGGGGCAGGAAGTCCCCATTTTAGGTACAGTTAGTTATCCGCAAGGCAGTTCAACGCCTGTACGGTCTGTCGAATATCGAAGCTCGGGCGTTATCTTTGACTTGAATCCAACGGTAAGGGAAAGCGTTATTGATTTGGATATTGCTCAACAATTATCTAATTTTGTAAAAACGGACAATGGCGTTAATGATAGCCCTACGCTGATAAAACGGGAGTTGCGGACGTCGGTCAGCGTGCAGGATGGAGAGGTTATTTTGCTGGGGGGTTTAAGTGAGGACAAAGAAACGACCGGGCAGAGCGGACTTTCATTTTTTCCAATATTTCCATTGTCCAAATCTGGCGATAAAGGACAGACCGAATTTTTGCTTATTTTGAAATTACAAAAACTGTGATTTTTTATGATGCCCATATGATTTAGCATTCATATATGTACGTATATGATTCTGATCAGAACATAAAAATAGGCCACAATTGTGGCCTATTTATTTTGTATTTTACTATCAGAGAAAGTTAGAAATTTACCCATTAAAAATTGCATTGAATTTTGAAAACCATTCTTTAGCTCTTGTTTCTGCCATGGGAAAGGTTAGGCGTGGATTGTTTTCATCTGCGACTTCGATTACAAAACAAAATCCTTGTTGGTGTTCTGTTCTCTCAAAAGTGGGGGTTTGCATAGTTGTTCCGGGAACCCTGTTTCCCAAACCTGAAAATTCCATTTTATTGACATTTGTCCACTCGTAATTCCATGAAAGAATATATGAAAAGTCTCGCAACAAATATTCGTCAGTGCTTGTATTGCAAATTGCGACTTTCCTATTTTTTTTATCAAAAACAAGAAATGCAGGGCTTGGATATCCAAGCATATTCTGAGGGTTTAGGCTTAAATTCTCCTGCGTATTTATTTTTTCAACTAAGGCGCGTGCTTTTCTTGCTAATGTTTGCAGGAATCTTATTGAGAAAAAACAAATAGCCGTTGCCGTAATAAAGAAGGCAAACGTGGACCCAGTTCTAGCATCTGATACAAGTATCAGTAAGGCTAAAGAACCGATAGATGCAATTGCTGAAAAAAGTCCAGCAGGAACGGCTAAAGTTCCGAGAGCCGTTACCCCTGCTGTGCGAGCTAATCCTGACATTGCTATTCCTTGAAATATTAATGTGATTGCATGAAGGTTTTAGGCGTAATTTTATTTGCTTACAACACAACTCAAGGCTACTTCAGTGCGATTGCGAATAGCTGCTGAAAGCGTGCCATGTGCCACGTTGCTTGAATAATCGCCAGCCAAAGGCTTCAGCTTTGCTGTCTTGCCCACTTCATCCAATTTTGCACCTGGTAAAGTTGCAATATAAATTTCAACGTCATCGTTGCTGATGCTCAGTTGCGTCACTTGCAACCCAAACACATTTACCGGTGTACTGAGTGTGTATTCCCCGTCTTTGCTGGCCTTAGCGCCAAGGGTAGAAAGCGCCTTTTGTACTGTTTTGTATTTGCCCTTGGGTAGCTCGCAAGAAAGCGCCTTTTCAATAGTAGCTGTGGCTGCAAGTTTTGCATCTTTAGCATGGGCGCTCAAGCCAATACAAATGCTGGCAGCGATAAGGACTAATCTTTTAATCTTCATACTCTTACTTCCTTACGGGCTTTATTGGCGGCAACGTAGCATATTTCCTTGTTTTCACTAGCACAAGTTTTGTGACATTATCTTGAAAGAAAACCAACACATCATGGGACAATAAATGCTTACCTCGTATATCAAGCACATGGGCTCTTGTGCGGGTCACACTGTAGTTTTACTGCCTGCGGAGCGCTCAAGATGATTACAAACGATATTGGGGGTGAAAATATTTCTCAGGGATTGACAGTTGCCCAGCTCATCGCTCATTTGCAAGTCTTACCTCCTGATCTTTACGTAATGGTTCCTGCTGAAGGTGGTGTTAACCATCTTTGCAAGGCTAGGGTTACAGATGTTGCTCGACATCCGCGCGACTGGACAAGAACGCCTGTTGGTCAGTTCCGTGAGTTACCGCAAGACGAGACAGTGGGCGAAGTGTTCAGCGCCGTCCTGCTAGAGTTTTAAAGCCATGATCTTGTTTCTTGATTTTGATGGTGTACTTCATCCCGATTCTGTATTTTTAGATTCAGATCGGCGTCCTGTATTAAAAGGGAGCGGGGCGCTTTTTATGTGGGCAGACCTGCTTAGCCAGTCGCTTGAAAAGTACCCTGATGTACGGATTGTTTTGAGTACCAGCTGGGTACGTTGGCTTGAATACATCCCTGTCCGTGGCTACCTCCCGCTTTTTCTGCGTGATCGCGTTATAGGTTCAACATGGCATCATGTCCGCAGCGTGCCCAATTACAATCGTGGTTTGCCATACTCATATTGGCAAACGGCAAGCCGGTATCAACAAATAAAGCGTTGGGTCGATTTTTATCGTGTTCAGGACTGGTTGGCGATTGACGACCATGGTGAGCATTGGGGCGAAGCAGACCTTGATAAGCTGATTCAAACGTCAAGTGACACAGGCTTATCCGCCCAGCATGTTCTGCTTCGGTTGCAAGATCGCCTGAATCACAATGAAATCTGAGCGTTTATGCGTGACTATAGTCCATGCATGGTTATTGTTATGTGCCGATACAGCCCAATTCTGGCATAAGAGCTGGTCAAAAGATGGTGAACGGGTCTTTGTTCACTATTTTTTGATCAGCCGACAAGCGCAGCGCGGCAGTTTGCGCATATTGATGCTGTATTCGGCATTGAAAAACCTAATAAAATTAAAGAATCTGAGCGTTTATGCGTAGATTTCAATCCGTCGTGAATCCTAGTTTTTCTCATTGATTTTCTGCATTCCCCTTGTTTTTTAGTAGCACCAAGTGCTACCATAAGGTATGTCAAATTTATCAGAATCCTGTGCACGTACTTTCAAAACGGCATGGTTTGCCAAGGCCGCAAAAAAAGCTCATATATCCGACACCGAACTGTGTGATGCCATTCGGCAGGTGATGCAAGGTCAGGCGGATGATCTGGGTGGTGGCGTTTATAAGAAGCGTTTGAACAGCAATATGCATCGTTCAATTATTTTGGCTAAGGCAGGTCGATATTGGGTGTACGAATACCTGTTCGCCAAGAAAGACCGTGGCAATATTGAAGATGATGAACTGGCTAGTTTTCGCGTGCTCGCCAAGGCCTATGCGGGAATGAAGGACGGCCAGCTTGGGCAACTATTGCAAGATAAAGACTTGATGGAGATATGTCATGACAAAACCTAAATTCAAAAGCGAAGCTTTCGCGGTCATACATGGATCGGCCAGTGCTTTGCTTAAAGTTGGTGCGATTGATAAAGCAACCATGCGTACTTTTGATGATTCCTGCCTTGCTGTGCCACATGAGCTGGAGCCAGCCCAAATTAAGGAGCTGCGTGAACTGAATCACGTTAGCCAGCCTGTATTTGCTCGTTACCTGAATACCAGTGAATCGACGGTTCAAAAATGGGAGTCAGGCGCAAAGCGCCCTAGCGGTATGGCTTTGAAACTGCTTGAAGTGATTCAGAAGCACGGGCTGCAAGTATTAGCTTAAGCGTAAAGTGTCAACCAATCGTCAACGATACAGGCGGACAGTGGCGATTAATGGCGTTTTGAAGGACGAATTTATGATTTAAATTAGGCTATTGGCGTATGTTGGGGCTTAATGGCAGGCGGACTATATGGACTCATAATCCTTTGGTCCTCGGTTCAAGTCCGAGCAGGCCCACCAATAAAATCAACGGCTTACGCAATCTATGCGTAGGCCGTTTGATTTTGTGGATCAGAAAAAGTACATTTTCAGTACAGTAACGATCCGCGAGACCCCAATGGCTACCTTTACGAAGACCCCCGCAGGGACCTGGAAAGCGATGATTCGCATGAAAGGTTGGCCGACAACTTCAAAAACTTTCCGCACTAAACGTGATGCCGAAGACTGGTCCAGAAGAACCGAAGATGAAATGGTTCGTGGTGTGTTTATTCGTAAGCGCTCAGCCCTCCCACCTAGCCAGCTGCTTTAGCCTTCGTTATCTTGTGGGCTCTGATCTTTAACAAATGGCAGCAGCTCGTCAATTCGGCTATTGGGCCAAGTCGGGAGTTTTT